>JBFKIN010000101.1:0-8667 GCA_041632255.1 Oceanococcus sp.
AGATAGGCCGCGTTGTTGACATGGCCCAGTCGGTCGATGCTGTCAGGGCTGACCGTCAGGGTATGCACGAAGGGTCGAGGAAAGTCCCAGGGCGAATCCTCTGGCCGAGTGGTCATGGTGGGCGGCGAGCGGGAACGGACGGAGCGTGATCTTAACCGTCGCCGGGCGCGTGGCATAATCCGGCGAAATAACCAGGGGGAATTCCGGATGCTTGGCTTGAGTCCTGCCGAATGGCATCACTATTTGTTGATCATCACCTTCATCGTCTGCCCGCTGGTATTCGTGGCGGTGAGTCTGGTGCCCGCTGCCTACGGTCGTCACGCCGAAGGTCACAGCCGGCTCTGGGGCCCCGGCATTCCGACCCGGTGGGCCTGGGTGATCATGGAGTTACCATCTTCGGTGGGCTTCGCCGTCATTTTCTTCTTCGGCGACCGCGCTCTGGAACTGGTGCCCCTGATGCTGCTGGTGGTCTGGCAGGCACACTACTTCCACCGGACCTTCATCTTTCCGTTCAAGATCCGGGTCAGGCCGGGCCAGGCCACGCCCCTTGTGATTCCGGTCATGTCGGTCATTACCAACACGATCGTGTCCTTCCTGAATGCTTCCATTCTGTCCTGGAGCAGCATTCGGGCCGACTATGACCTCAGCTGGTTGGGCGATCCGCGCTTCCTGGGCGGTCTGGCCCTGTTTGCCTATGGCTGGCACGTCAACCGCAAGGCCGACGCGATGCTGGCCGCTTTGCGCAAGCCTGGCGAGACGGGCTACAAGATTCCCCGGGGCTGGTTGTACGAAAAGGTGAGCTGCCCGAACTACCTGGGGGAGATGCTGATCTGGACCGGCTGGGCCGTGGCGACCTGGTCATGGGCCGGCGTGGCCTTCGTGCTCGTGACGGTGGCGAACCTCGCGCCCCGGGCGCTGCAGAACCATCGCTGGTACCACGACCGGTTCCCGGATTATCCCGCCCAGCGAAAAGCGGTCATTCCCTACTTGCTTTGATGGCATCGGTGCCGGTGCCTGCTGCAAATCCGGCGCCAGAGACGAAAGAGAAACCGAAAGAGGAGAGTGTCGCGATGAACGAGCCGCGGGACAGGGATGTCCTGATCATCGGTGCCGGCCTGTCGGGCATAGGCATGGCCTGTCACCTGTGCCGCGAGTTGCCGGAGCTGTCCTACACCGTGCTGGAGCGCCGGCAGCGGGTCGGCGGCACCTGGGATCTGTTCCGCTACCCCGGCGTGCGATCGGATTCGGACATGTTCACGCTCGGCTTCCCCTTCCGGCCCTGGACAGACTCCCGGGTGCTGGCCGAGGGTGCCGACATCCGGCGTTATATCGAGGAGACCGCCAGCGAGTACGGGGTGGACGACAACATCTGCTTCGGTCTGAAGGTCACCCGCGCGAGCTGGTGCAGCCAGCGGGCGCGCTGGCAGGTCAGCGCCCTGGATGAGGCCAGCGGCGAGGAGCAGATTTGGACCTGTCGGTTTCTCGTCCTGGGGACCGGCTATTACCGCTATGACGCCGGCTACCAGCCTGACTTCCCCGGGTCTGAGAATTTCCGGGGACAACTGATCCATCCGCAACACTGGCCGGAAGATCTGGACTATGCGGGCAAACGGGTGGTGGTCATTGGCAGCGGCGCCACGGCAGTCACCTTGGTGCCCGCCATGAGCAAGCAGGCTGCGCAGGTGACGATGCTGCAACGCTCTCCCACCTACATCATGTCGCTGCCGGCGACGGACCGGATAACCGAGCTGATGAAGCGCTGGTTGCCCGAATCCTGGGTGTTCGGATTGACCCGCTGGCGCAATGTGGCGCTGGCCCGGTGGCTCTATGTCGCCTCTCAGCGCTGGCCGAACGCCATGTCCCGCTTTTACCTGAATGGCGTGCGCCGGCATCTCAAGAAGGATGTCGACATGCGTCATTTTCGTCCCAGCTACAAACCGTGGGACCAGCGCCTCTGTGCGGTGCCGGACGGTGACCTGTTCGAAGCGATCAATGCAAACCGGGCACAGGTGGTCACGGCGGAGATGGAATGCTTTACCGAAACTGGCATTCGCCTGCGCGATGGGCAGGAGCTGGCGGCTGATATCGTCGTTTCCGCGACCGGTCTGGACCTGCAGATGATGGGCGGCATGACCGTTGAAGTGGACGGGGTTAGCCGCGAGCCGCAGGAGGTGATGAGCTACAAGGCGGTGATGATCGACGGGGTTCCCAATTTCGGTGTGCTGTTCGGGTATACCAATGCGACCTGGACCCTGAAGGCTGATATCGCGGCGCGCTATCTGTGCCGTCTGATGAGGCATATGCGGCGCAACGGTTATGCCAGCGCATGCCCGATGGCGCCGCAGGGCATGGTGACAGAGGCTTCAGCGATGGATGCACTGAGTTCGGGCTACGTGCGGCGGGCCGCTGACCGACTTCCGCGCCAGGGCCGTGAACTGCCGTGGAAGGTGCTGAATCACTACAGGCGCGACCGCCGGATGCTGCTGCACGAGCCCCTGGAAGACGGCGTGCTGCAGTTTGCGCGAGAAGGATCATCGGGGAAGACAGACAAGTTACAGCCAGCGGCCTGAGGCGGCCCTGGTCGCGGGAATGTCTTTTACCGATTCGGGGCCGGTGCGCTTGCCCGGGCTCGAACGTTCCCCCAGGGCCAGGGCCTCAGGGCATCGGCGGGCAGGTTCCCCGGCAGCCGCTCTTCGCGGGCGGGCGCAGATGGGTGTTGGGGGACATGCCGCGACTCAGCCGGCGACGGACCGCCCGAGGGGAGCGGTCCGCCGTTGTGGATGCGAAGCCGCCCTCAGGCCGCCTCGGGCACGGCCTGCGTGAGCTCAGCCTCGCTCCGGTAGCGGTTGGCGCGGCGCAAGCTGCCAAAGTCATTGAAGCGCACGCCCATTTCCCGCATCACCCGATGGGCCTCGGGCGCCGTCCATTGCCGAATATAGAAGGGTTCCTTGACCACGAAGTGATGAATCGCGTGGGTCGCGCCGAAGTTGAAACAGAACAGATGGAAAGGCGCCAGCCACCAGGCATTGAGTACCTGCGTCTGCTGCATGATGTTGCCGTCTTCGACATCGCCGTAATAGTGCATGTTCGAACTGATGAAATGCAGGCAGAAGGTGCGCAGGAAGCTTGGCAGCATCAAGGTCACGGCCAGGAAATCCAGCCCGGTAAGCAGGGAGGCCGCCCAGCCATCGGGGCTCAGGTCCGCACCGAACAGGCCGCCGGTCAGGAGTACGGCGTGCCAGATCAGCCAGCCATGCCAGGCCAGGTAATACAGGTTGCCGAGCGGGAAATAACCTCGCCGCTGCTCGCGGATCAAGCGGCGCTTCTCGTTCTCATCCCCGGGCTTTTGGGCGGCGATGAAAGCCCGCACCATGCGGAAGGTGGTCAGCGGGCGCAGGTAGATGGCCAGCATGTTGTCGCCGGTCATCAGCAGGCGCCTGAGGCTCCAGGGCTCACCGTTGGTGATGCCTCGCTCTTCCAGGTCGGACTCGGTGCCGGAATGCTTGTGATGGTGCAGGTGCAGGCGCCGGCGCACCAGCGGATTGATCGTACTCGGACGCGCGATCCAGCCGATGATGAGCATGAGCCGGTTCAATCCCGGGCGCTTGCGGAAATACATGAGGTGAATCAGGTCGTGTTCCAGCTCATGGATGAAGGAGGCGAACAGCGCCACCAGCGGCACGCACAGCCACCAGGCGATGGCGCCCGTGGCGTACAGCCAGGCGCTGCCAATCATGCCGGCCAGAGAGCCGGTCATGATCGCGACCCCGATGGCGTCCTGATGACGCAGCCAGGGATGGCGCGCACGCAGATCCTGGCCGGCGCGATTGATGACTTCGCGAATGCGGGCGGTCTTCTCGGCGTCCGTCAGGTTTTCGACAGATCGATTCTGGTCGTGTGCGCTCATGGCAATCTCCGTTACTCTTGTGACTGTGAACAAGCGTAGACATTCTCCAGAGGCGGCGCCGGGCCACCGACGCCAAGTTGCCGGCCTGAGCCGCCAGATGCTGCGGCCCGCGCGGAGCCGCTGATGCCGCAGCATGCCACCGCGCTGGCCAGCTGGGCGCGAACGATCAAGGCGGCGCTGGACGCCCGGGACCAGGACAGCGAAGCCCTGTTCCGACAGGCGGGTCTTGACCCCGAGGTGATGAGCGATCCCAACGGTCGTTATCCCCTCGCCAGCACGACGCGACTATGGCGTCTGGCCGTCGAAGCCACGGGTGATCCCGCCTTCGGCCTCGCAGTCAGTGGCCACGTGCATCAAACCACCTTCCATGCCCTCGGGTATTCCCTGATGGCCAGCCCGACCCTCCAGCAAGCCTTCGAGCGCCTGGTGCGCTATTTCCGTATCGTGACCGATGCCGGTGATCTCCAGTTCGTGGAAATTCCCCAGGGCTTTTCCTTTCGCATCCTGCCTGCCGCCGGTCCCGAGCAGCCTGCGCCCGAAGCCGTGGACGCATTCCTGGCCGTCAATCTGAGAATGTGCCGCTCGCTGGCCGGGCGGGAGTTTCAGCCCTTGGCGGTTCGCATGCAGCGCCAAGCGCCCGTCGATTCCGCCCCATTCGAGCGCCTGTTCCGCCTGCCGGTGCAGTTTGGCGCCGACGAGACGGCCATGGATTTTTCCCGGGAGTCGATGCGCAAGCCCCTGCCTTACGCCAACCCCGAGCTGGCCCGGCACAATGACGCCATTCTGGCCCGCCATCTGGCGCGGCATGAAAGAGATAACCTTGCCCGGCGGGTGCATGGTTGCATCGTCGACATGCTCAGTCATGGGGAGCCCGCCCAGGAGACGGTCGCCCGACGCCTGCACATGAGTCTGCGCAATCTGCAACGTCGTCTGAAGGAGGAGGGCACGAGCTACAGCGAACTCCTCAATCACACGCGCAAGGAACTGGGACTGTCCTATCTGGCCGATTCCAGCTACAGCGTGAGCGAGATCACCTACCTGCTGGGATTTTCCGACAGCTCCAGTTTCGCCAGGGCCTGCAAACGATGGACCGGGCTGTCGCCGGCGGCCTACCGGCAGCAGCGTGCGGCGACACTTGGTTGAAGTAGTTCGCTGCGCTACGCTGGGGAGTACAAGAACAGGGGAGGGTGGTGCTCATGCGGAATCTTCTCATTCCGGCCGGCTTGCTCAGCGCAGGGCTGGTCAGCGCGGCGCCGCCCGACTCCGCCAGTGCAGTGCTCGGCTGCGCTGCGGCCAATGCGCCAGAAAACAGTTTTCAGCAGGTTGCGGAACTGACCGTGAGCATGGACGAAGTCGTCCAGCGCAGGATTCTGGCCACTTTTGCCGGTCAGCGCGGCAATAAGGGCTTCCTGCTGAATATCGGCGTGCTTGAGCCGGCAGATCTCGCCGGTACGGCCGTGCTGCTCCGCGAGCAGGGTGGTGACAGGGATGATCTCAAGCTCTACCTGCCGGCCTTGCGACGGGTGCGCACCGTGACCGGTGCGATGGCCGGCGAAGATCTGCTGGGTACGGATTTCAGCTACCGGGACATCAAGCAGGTTTATGGCGCTTATGATGATGCCGGCGCCGAACTGCTGGAGGCGGGCAGCTGGCAGGACAGGCCCATGCACCGGATCAAGCTGCAACCCGTCGACGAGGACGAATCCCCCTACAGTCAGCTGATCATTGGTATCGATCAGGAAAGTTGCGTGACGCTGGTGATCGAATTCATCGGCCCGCAGCAGTCGCCGGTGAAGCGTCTGGAAGGTGATCCCTCCTCGGCCATGCAGGTGGGTGAGCGTCACTTGCTCGCCCGCTACACGATGAAAGACCTGGAAAAGGGCAGTGAGACGCAGCTGCTGCTCGGCGAGCCGCGCTTCGACGACAAGATCGCCCGTTCGGCTTTCCACCCGGCCAGCTTTTACAACTTTCACAATCGCGCCGACCGGCCCTGATGCTGTTGTCAGAAAGCCTGGAGGTCGACACCCCGGGCCGCGCCCTGGTGGAGGTCACAGAAGACCTGCAGGCAGTGGTCACGCAGTCCGGACAGCAGCAGGGACTGCTCCATGTCTTCATCTGTCACACCAGCGCCTCGCTGATTGTCTGCGAAAATGCCGATCCGGATGTGCAGCGCGATCTGCAGCGGTGGATGGATGATCTGGTCCGTGACGGTGATTCGCGCTTCGTCCACAGGGCCGAGGGGCCGGACGACATGTCGGCGCATGTGCGGAGCGTGCTGACCGCCACATCGCTGACCCTCCCGGTGCGGAAAGGGCGACTGGCCCTCGGGACCTGGCAGGGCGTCTTCGTCTGGGAGCACCGCTATCGCCCGCATCGCCGCAAGCTGCAGCTCACTGTGCTCGGTGCGGGGTGAGCGCGCGGGCACGTTGCCGCCGGTTGGTAGTCCAAGGCTGATGGCCCGTCCTCGGCAGGCTGGGATGCGGCCTTGCAAGCAGCAGGAGCAAACATGAGGAATGCGACACGGACGGAACGGGACAGCCTGGGCGAGGTCAGCGTGCCCGCGGACTGTTACTGGGGCGCTCAGACCCAGCGCTCACTGGAGAATTTTCCCATCGGTGCACAGCGCATGAGCCCGGGCATGATCCGTGCGCTGGCGCGGGTCAAGAAGGCCGCGGCCCGGGCCAATGCGGAGGCGGGCGCGCTCGATCCGGCGCGCGCCGACTGGATTGGCACAGTGGCCGAGGAGATCATCCGGGGGGAGTGGCTGGACCAGTTTCCGCTGGTGGTCTGGCAGACGGGCAGCGGAACCCAGACCAACATGAACATCAACGAAGTGATCGCCAATCGCGCCAGTGAACTGGCGGGCGAGCCACGCGGGTCTCACCGTCCCCTGCATCCCAACGATCACGTCAACTGTTCCCAATCCTCCAATGACGTTTTCCCCACCGCCATGCACGTGGCGGCAGCCAGTGTCATCACCGCGCAGCTGATCCCCGCGCTGGACAGGTTGGCGGGTAGCCTGAACGACAGGGCGCAGGAGTTTGGCGACATCGTCAAGATCGGCCGCACCCATCTGCAGGACGCGACCCCGCTGCGGCTGGGCCAGGAGTTCTCCGGCTATGTGGCCCAGCTGGCCCTGGCCAGACAGGGGCTCGAGGCCGCATTGGAACAGTTGTGGCCCTTGGCCCTGGGCGGCACAGCCGTGGGGACGGGATTGAATGCGCCTCCCGGCTTTGCCGAGCGAGCGGCCGAGCTGCTTGCTCAGGACACCGGCCTGCCGTTTGTTACGGCGCCGAACAAATTTGCGGCCCTGGCCGGCCACGAGGGGCTTTTGCAGGCCAGTGGCGCCTGCCGCACTGTCGCAGCGGCCTGCCTGAAAATCGCCAATGACATCCGCTGGCTGGGCTCCGGGCCCCGCTGCGGCCTGGGTGAACTCAGTCTGCCGGCCAACGAACCGGGCAGTTCCATCATGCCGGGCAAGGTCAACCCGACCCAGGCGGAAGCCTTGAGCATGGTCTGCGTGCAGGTCATGGGCAATGATGCGGCTATCGGGTTCGCCGGTTCCCAGGGCAATTTCGAGCTCAACGTCTACAAGCCGGTGATCATTCACAATCTGCTGGAGGCGGCGGAACTGCTGGCGCAAGCCTGCGATTCCTTCCGTCTTCGCTGCATCGACGGGCTGCGTGCGAATCGCCCGCGGATCGAAGCCCTGCGCGATCAGTCCCTGATGCTGGTCACCGCGCTCAATCCGCACATCGGCTACGACAAGGCGGCTGCCATCGCCAAGCATGCGCATGAGGAAGGTCTGAGTTTGCGCGAAGCGGCGCTGTCCCTGGGCCTTGTCAGCGCCCGAGACTATGATGCCTGGGTGGACCCGGACAAGATGGTCTGATCCCGGGCGGCCGGGTGAAAAACGATGACTTTCAATATCCTGGAACACGAAGCTGAAGTTCGTCTGGGGCTGTTCTTCGGGCTGTTGCTGGCCATGATGCTGTGGGAACTCGCGGCGCCGCGGCGCCAGGTGCCGGCCCGGCGCGGGCAGCGCTGGGTCAGTCACCTGGGCATACAGCTCGTCAATGGGGCGGTGCTGCGCCTGCTGTTTCCCGGCGCGGCGGTGGGCGTGGCGCTGTGGCTGGAGCAGCGCGGTATCGGTCTGCTGCAGCAATGGGACTGGCACTGGGGGCTGGAGTTGTGGATCGGCCTGCTGCTGCTTGACCTCGCCATCTATGCTCAGCATGTTGCGGTTCATCATGTGCCGTGGCTGTGGCGGCTGCACCGGATGCATCACAGCGATACCGTCTTCGATACGACCACGGCCCTGCGCTTCCATCCGCTGGAGATCCTGCTGTCCATGGGGTGGAAGTGCGCCGTGCTGGCCTTGCTGGGGCCCCCGGTTCTGGCGGTGCTGCTGTTTGAACTGATCCTCAACGGGACCGCCCTGTTCAACCACGCCAACATCCGTCTGCCCGGGGACCGCTACCTCCGCTGGCTGGTGGTGACGCCGGACATGCATCGGGTGCACCATTCGACCGTCCCGCGGGAAACCAACTCGAATTTCGGCTTCAATCTGCCCTGGTGGGATCACCTGTTCGGCACCTACCGCGCGCAGCCCGCGGCCGGACACGACGGCGTGCAGATCGGGCTGAGCCAGTTCCGTGACGAGGCTGAAGGTCGACTTGACCGCCTGTTGCTCCAGCCCTTTCGCTAGAATGCCGCGTTTCCGCCACGGATACCGGAGTCCTGCCCATGGCTGTTCCGCA
>JBFKIN010000102.1:0-8661 GCA_041632255.1 Oceanococcus sp.
TCAAGGAAATCCAGGGCAGCGGCTTCAAGACCCTGACCGAAGGCCAGAAGGTGGAATTCACCATCGGCAGCAGCCCCAAGGGCCGTCACGCGGCGAATATCCGCCCGCTGTAAGCCTTTGCTGAGGAGCCTTGCGGCTCCAACCGGTCACAGACCACGACAACAGCACCCCACGGGGTGCTGTTTCTTTTTCAGCGCCCTGGCTGCGCTACAATTCCCGGTTTTCCCGGTCCCCGACCATGTCTGTCATCGCGGAACAGGCGGCCCGCCGCCGCACCTTCGCCATCATCTCGCATCCCGACGCGGGCAAGACCACCCTGACCGAAAAGCTGCTGCTGTTCGGCGGTGCGATCCAGCTCGCCGGTACGGTCAAGGGCCGCAAGGCGGCCCGTCACGCGACCTCGGACTGGATGAAACTGGAACAGGAGCGCGGCATTTCCGTGACCACCTCGGTGATGCAGTTCCCCTACAAGGACCGCATCGTCAACCTGCTCGATACGCCGGGCCACGAGGACTTCTCCGAAGACACCTACCGGACTTTGACCGCAGTCGACTCCGCCCTGATGGTGATCGACGCGGCCAAGGGCGTGGAAGCGCGCACCATCAAGCTGATGGAAGTCTGCCGCCTGCGCACCACACCGATCATCAGCTTCGTCAACAAGCTGGACCGGGAAGGCCAGGAACCCATGGCCCTGCTCGACAATATCGAGGAGGTGCTGAAGATTCGCTGCGCGCCGATCACCTGGCCGATCGGCATGGGCCGCGCCTTCAAGGGGGTCTATCACCTGCTGGAGGATCGCTACTACCTGTATTCCGGCAAGGGCGACAAGGTGTCCCAGATAGACACCATTGACGGCCTGCATGCGGAAGGCATCGAGGCGCGTCTCGGCGACGCCTATGCCAGCTTCATGGAAGAGATCGAACTGGTCCAGGAAGCCGGCACCGCTTTCGACGAGGCGGAGTACCTTGCAGGCCGCCTGACCCCGGTCTTTTTCGGCTCCGCGATCAGCAACTTCGGCGTCCGCGAGCTGCTCAACGGCTTCGTCGAGTGGGCACCCGGCCCACAGCCGCGCGATGCCGACACCCGTGGCGTGACCTGCAGCGAGGACAAGCTCACCGGCTTCGTCTTCAAGATCCAGGCCAACATGGATCCGAATCACCGTGACCGCATCGCCTTCATGCGGGTGTGTTCCGGTCAGTACAGAAAGGGCATGCAGCTGTACAGCGTGCGCCTGGGCAAATCCGTGCGCATCTCCGATGCGGTGACCTTCCTGGCCTCCGAACGCGATGCGGCGCAGTCCGCCTTTCCCGGCGACATCATCGGTCTGCATAACCACGGCACCATCGCCATCGGCGACAGTTTCTCCGAAGGCGAGGACCTGCGCTTCTCCGGCGTGCCCAATTTTGCCCCCGAACTGTTTCGCCGCGTGGTGCTGAAGGATCCGCTGAAGGCCAAGGCGCTGCACAAGGGCCTGGACCAGCTGTGCGAGGAGGGCGCGACCCAGGTGTTCCGTCCCATGCTCGGGCATGACGTGATCCTGGGCGCGGTCGGGGTGCTGCAGTTCGACGTGGTGCAGGCCCGCCTGCGCGACGAGTACCGGGTCGAGTGCGTGTTCGAGATGGCGCAGATCCACACCGCACGCTGGGTCTACCCTGCGAACGAGAAAGCACAGCGGCAGTTCAAGGACAAGAACCAGGACCGGCTGGCGGTGGATCACTCCGGCGCCCTGGTCTATCTTGCCAACAGCCGGGTCAACCTGGACCTGGCGCAGGAACGCTTCCCCGAGGTGCGCTTCGAGGCCACCCGGGAGCATGGCTGAAGCCTGCGCCCGCCTATCCTTCGGGGGATCCTGACGCTCCGGCCCGAAAGCCCGGTTCACGAAAGCTTCAAGATCGCCCGGCTATACTGCGGCCGCGTCTACTCTTCACAACGTTCTACATGACCGAAAAACTCCGTCGCAGTCTCGACCCGTCAAACCTGCCGATGTTCGGCCTGTTCATCGTCTTCCATCTGGCCTGCCTGGCGGTATTCTGGACGGGGTTCAGTGCAACCGATATCGGAATTTGCTTGGGACTGTTCTGGCTGCGCATGTTCGGCATCACCGCCGGTTATCACCGCTACTTTGCCCATCGCGCCTACAAGACCAGCCGCGCCTTCCAGTTCCTGCTCGCCTGTGTCGCCCAGAGTTCGCTGCAGAGCGGCCTGATCTGGTGGGCGTCCAAGCATCGCGACCACCACAAGCACGTGGACACACCACGGGACGTTCATTCCCCGCGCGAATACGGCTTCTGGTTTGCCCACATGGGCTGGATTTTCAACGACCGCGCGCAGCACACGGACTACAGCAACGTACCGGACCTCACGCGCTACCCTGAACTGGTCTGGCTGGATCGCCACCACTGGGTGCCTGGCACCGTGCTGGGATTCGCCGTCTGGGCACTGGCCGGCTGGTCGGGCCTGGTGGTCGGATTCGTCCTGTCCACCGTGCTGCTGTGGCACGCCACCTTCTTCATCAATTCGCTGGCCCACGTTTATGGGCGCCAGCGCTACCTGACCGGTGATGATTCGCGCAACAACTGGTGGCTGGCCTTGCTGACCCTGGGCGAAGGCTGGCACAACAACCATCACTACTACATGGCTTCCGTCAGGCAGGGCTTCTACTGGTGGGAAGTCGACATCTGTTTCTACCTGCTCAAGGCCCTGTCATGGTGCGGCCTGGTCTGGGATCTGAAACAACCCCCGGCCCATGTGCGTGACGGCCAGCGCAAGATCTCGCCCGAAATCATGGATCGCGTGGCCGAACGCCTGGCCCTGAGTTTCAGCGTGGAACAAATGGCAGAGGCGCTGCAGCGACGCTGGGAGCTGGAAAGCGCACGGGGGCGGGCGGCCTGGACGGATTTTCGCGCGCGGCTGGATGCCGCTATCGAGGACGGCCGCGAATCGCTGGACCAGTTGCACCTGCCGGAGCTGCCCAGTCTGGAGGAATTGCGGCGCAGGGCTGAAAAGAGCTTTGCCCGGTCCCCGGCGCTGGACGATATTGTCGCCCGTGCCCGTCTGCGCCTGGCCGAAGCCCTGTCGCGGGAGTTGCTGTCCGCCCCGGCCTGAAGAAGTCCGCGATCAGCGCCCTGACACAGGCAGATCACGTTTGCTTGAGAGGAGGGCGGCCGGCCCGGTCTAGATTTCGATCAGCTGCCAGCTGCGCTTGCGCCAATGGTGCGCGAAGATGACCGCTTGGACGGCGCGATAGAAGTTCATCGCCAGCCAGATCGAGAGCAGTCCGTAGCCCAGAACCGGCCCCAGCAGGTAAGCCAGCGGCAGGAACAGCAACCATTGCAGGCCCACGCCCACCAGCATCACGATGCGGCTGGCGCCGACCCCCAGCAGGGCCTGCATCAGGATCAGCCCGATACCGTCGATCGCGATGCCAATACCTACCAGCTTGAGGGGCCAGTGGCCGAGAGCGACCAGCGTCGGATCGGTGAGAAAGATCCCCAGCACCAGGTCGGTGGCGAAGAACATGACCGCGCCCAGCACCAGGAACACGGAACTGCCGACCCGACAGACATCCCAGCCCCAGGCGTAGGCCGCATCCGGGGCCTTGCGGCCCAGGGCCTGGCCGGCCAGCGTCGCGGCGGCAATCCCGAAACCCATGCCAGGCAGAAAGGCCACCAGCGAGATGTTGATCAGCACGTTCGCCACGGCCAGTTCGCGGGTACCCACCTGGGCAATGATCCAGAACAGCACGGTGAATCCCCCGGCAAACAGCACCTGCTGGATAGAGGATGGGACGCCCAGGCGCAGCAGGCTGCGCATCTGCTCGACGGAGGGAATGCGCTCCAGGAATCCGCTGCCGCGCGCATGACGCAACGCGATCATGAAGTAGATCGCGGTGCCGCACCACATGCTGATCGCGGTCCCCAGACCGGCGCCCTGGGTACCCAGCGCCGGCGCGCCGAAATTGCCGAAGATCAGGGTGTAATTCAGGAAGATGTTGATCGCATGCATGATCAGCAGGGTGCGCATGTACAGCCGGGTCTGGCTGACCGCGCTCCAGTAGCCGCGGAACGCGAAGTTCATGCCCACCGCGGCGATGGCCAGAACACGCATCTGAAAATACTGCGCCCCCTCATCCACGACTGCCGAATCCTCGACCAGGGCCGCGATGATCGGTTCGGCCAGGAACCACAGCAGCAGACTCATGGGCAGGCCGTAAGCCAGGGACACCAGCAGGCCGCCGTTCAGGGACACTGCGGTCTCGCCCGGCCGCTGTTCACCCACCCGCCTTGCAGCCAGCGCCTGAACGGCGGAGCTCATGCCGGTCACCGCGGCCACCGCCAGAAAGCTGAGGAAGCTGACCAGTCCGACACCGGCCAGAGCGGCAGCGCCGAGGCGCCCGACCATGGCCGTATCGACCAGATTCAGGATGTTCTGCGAAGTCATGCCGCCGATAATCGGCAGGGCCAGCGCCAGGATCTCCTGCCGCCGCGGCTTGTCCACCGCCAGCCAGGCTTTCATCCGTTCTGGTCAGCCAGCAGCTCGGCGATGCGCGCGCGGGCTTCCTCCAGACCCTGGCGCTTGAGCGCGGAAAACAGCTGCGCGGTGTGCAGCGGGTTGAGCTGCTGTAACTCCTTGCGGACCTGCTGCAGCGTCTGCATCCCTGGGCCACGGCCCAGCTTGTCGGCCTTGCTCAGGAGGACATGAACCGGCAGGAATCGTGGCCCCACCCAGTCGAGTAACTGATGGTCGAGATCGCTCAGACCGCGCCGGATATCGACGATGAGCACCACTGCGCAAAGCTCGTCGCGCTTGGCGAAATACTGTTCGATCAGCGCGGTCCACTGCTGCTGAACCGCCCTTGGCGCCTTGGCGAAGCCATAACCGGGCAGATCGGCGAGTTGACCCAGTTCCCCCAGGTCAAACAGGTTGATCAGCTGCGTGCGACCCGGCGTCTTGCTGGTTCGGGCCAGGCCCGAATGGTCGGCCAGCGCATTCAGCGCGCTGGACTTGCCAGCGTTCGAGCGACCGGCAAAGGCGACCTCCCGACCGCCTCTCGGCAAGCCCGAAAGTTTGGCGCCAGACAGCAGAAATTGGCAGGCACGCCACTGCCGCAGCAGCTCGGCGTTTTTCGCTGCTTCACTCATCAGTTAAAATCCCGCATTCTGCAAAGATAATCGATTTCCGGGGCACCCGCCTCCGGAACACCTGATCGGAGTCCCCCAATGAAGCGTGTCTCGCTGCTACTGGCCCTGTGCCTGTCCTTCAATGCGGCCTGGGCGGCCGAAGCCGGCCAGGGCGATGCCGCCCAGGGCAAAGCCAAAGCGGCAGCCTGCGGCGCCTGCCATGGTGCTGACGGCAACAGCGCCAACCCCGAATGGCCAAGCCTGGCCGGTCAGCATGCCGCTTACGTCGAAGGTCAGCTCAAGGCCTTCAAGTCGCAGGCCCGCAAGAATCCCATCATGATGGGCCAGGTGGCCAGCCTGTCGGAGGCCGACATGCGGGATATCGCCGCCTATTACGCCTCTCAGACACCCAAGCCCGGCGTCGCCAGCCCGGACGCGGTGGCTACCGCCGAGGCGATCTACCGTGGCGGCAAAGCGGATGCCGGCGTTCCCGCCTGTCTTGCCTGCCATGGCCCCGCCGGTGAAGGCAACGCCGCCGCCGCCTATCCGCGCATCAATGCGCAGCAGGGCGCCTACACGGCGGCCCAGCTCAAGGCCTATCGTTCCGGCGAGCGCGCGGGAACCGATGCGGCCCGCATGATGTCGAATGTGGCCGGCGGTCTGAGCGACGCCGATATCGAGGCCCTGGCGTCCTATCTGCAGGGCCTGCACTAGGCGCCGGCCCGTCCGGCTCCACTGCCACGGAGCCGCGCTCCGAAACCGACGAACTACGGAATTACAGATGATCCGACAGCTGCTGATCCTTGTCTGCGCCCTGCTGCCCATCGCCTGCGGTGCGGCCGAGGAAGCCCGCTACCAGTACAAGGAACACTACTCGCCGGCGCGCAAGTCCCTGCCTGATCCGACCAAGGGTCAGCCGGACGTCATCGAAATCTTCTGGTACGGCTGCCCGCACTGCTACCACTTTGACCCCGCAGTCGAGAAGTGGCGCGAGAACAAGCCCGAGGACGTGAAGTTCCAGCGGATGCCGTCGTCGCTCGGTCGCCCGGTGGGAATCCTGCACAGCCGCGCTTTCTACACCGCCGAAGCATTGGGCATTCTGGACAAGATGCACCCCATCCTGTTCCACACCATTCACGAAAAGCGCAATCCGCTCACCACGGAAGCCGCCATCGAAGCCGTCTTCGTCGAGGCCGGGGTGATGCCGGAAGTGTTCCGCGAAACCTTCAACAGCTTCGCTGTCGAGAGCAAGGTACAGCAGGCGGAGCAGGCAATCCGCGGTCTGGGTATCACCTCGGTGCCGACCATGAGCGTTGACCTGAAATACTGGACCAGCGCGCGTCAGGGCGGTGGCTTCGAAGGAATGCTCGATGTGGTGGATTTCCTGGTCGAACAGTCCCGCGGCCAGTAGCCGGCCTTCATGCGCGATGTCCTGCGTTGGCTGGCGATACCGCTGCTCGGCTTGACCGGTGGCGCGTTCGCGTCGGTTGAGCCGGTAGACGCACCGGTTGTCAGCACCGAAGAGTACTGCCTGCGCTTCGCCAGGCGGCTGGGCAGCGTTCACCAAAGCGATTGCCTGGGCCAGAGCTTCCGCTTCACCGGCCACGTGTCGGTCAAGCAGCAGCCGATCCTGGTCCGGGATTTTGCCGCAGAGCGCAAGGATGCCCCGCGGGTGCTGGTCGTGGGCGGCATCCATGGCGATGAGCTCAGTTCGGTCAGCATCGTCTTTGGCTGGATGCGGGAGCTGCGCCTTCTTGAGCGTCAGGATTTCCACTGGCGCCTGACCCCCAGCATGAATCCGGACGGTCTGTTCCTGCGTGATGCCCAGCGCACGAACGCCAATGGGGTGGACCTCAACCGCAATTTTCCGACCCCGAACTGGGAAAACGAGTCGACCCATTACTGGGTCCATCGCACCGGCCGCAGCCCACGCCGGTATCCCGGCCCCAGCCCGCTGTCGGAACCCGAATCCCGCTGGCTGCACAGCGAGATCGAAGAGTTCCGGCCCGATGTGATCGTCGCAATCCACGCGCCCTACGGCATCGTCGATTTCGATGGACCCTCAAACCCGCCGAACAAGCTTGGCCATCTGTACCTGAACCTGCTGGGCACCTATCCCGGCTCCCTCGGCAACTATGCCGGGGTCCAGCGCGGCATACCGGTGGTCACGGTGGAACTGCCATCCGCCGGCATCATGCCCACCCTGCGTCAGCAACAGCGGATCTGGCAGGATCTTGTCAGCTGGCTGCACGAGAATTTGCCCTCCCGCGTCACCCAGATTGAAACGTCGACGGAGCCGCGCTAAGGACCTGGGCACACCGGGCCTCGCCATCATGCGCCGACTGCTCACAAGTCTGCTGCTGCTGATTCTGGTCACCAATGCCCATGCCGAACTGATCCTGGAAGGACTGGACGAGGAGCAGGAAAGCAACGTGCGGGCCTGGCTGACCATCGGCCGGATGCCGGAAACGACCAGCCGCTCCGCTCTGTACCGGCATCACCGTCGGGCGCGCGGCGAGATCCGCACCGCACTGCAGGCTCTGGGTCACTACCGGCCTGAGATCGACGCCAAACTGGAGTTGCGCGATGACGGCTTCACAGCCCGCTACCGGATTCAGCCCGGGCCGCGTTCAGTGGTGCGGCAGCAACTGGTCCGCTTTCGAGGAGAAGGCGCCCCGGCCTTGCAGGAGACCCTGCAGCTTCCACAGTTGCAGGATCGGCCACTGGACCACGCTGCCTATGGCGCGCTGAAGGACAAATTGCTCAACGCCGCGCTGGCCGACGGCTTTCTCGACGCGGAACTGGTGGTCTCACGCCTGCTGGTTGATCCGTCGCGGCACAGCGCGGATATTGAACTGGAACTGGATACCGGACCGCGCTACCACTTCGGTCGCATCGAAATTCGCCAGGAGATTCTGGACCCGGCATTTCTGGCCAATTATGTCCACGTGGAATCCGGCGAACCCTTCAGCAGCAGCCGGCTGCTGGAGCTGCAACTGCGCCTGACCGATCTGGACTATTTCGATTCGCTGGAAGTTCAGACGGAGCGCCGCGACGGAGAGCAGGCCCTGGTCGACGTGGTGATCGAAACCACACCGCGGCCGCCTCAGCGCTACCAGTTTGGTGTCGGCTTCGGGACCGATACCGGGCCCCGCGTCTCCGCCGCCACCGAATTCCGGCGCCTGAACCGGCGCGGACACCGCCTGCGCAATCAGGCCCGCATTGCCGAAACCCAGCAGCAGATCAGCGCCCAGTACCTCATTCCCACCGGCCGCGAAATCGGCGCCAACTGGTCACTGCAGAGCCGCTACGAACTGGAGAAATTCGCCGACGCGGACAGCGAGGAATTCCAGATTGGCCTGGCCCGCACAGCGGTTGCCGGCGCCCAGCTCTGGCAGTTCTTTCTCAACTACCAGCTGGAAAACTTCACGGTTGGCCAGACCCGCAGCCAGACCGAGTTGCTTGTCCCGGGGATCAGTCTGACCATCCGGCAGGCCGACGACAGCCTCAACCCGCGACGCGGCTACAAGCTGTTCGGTGA
>JBFKIN010000103.1:0-8638 GCA_041632255.1 Oceanococcus sp.
CCTGATGGCCACCCGCGGCACCCTGAAAGGGGAGCTGCTGCAGCAGACGGCGGCCCGCTTCGCCGGTCACGTGGAGATCGTGTCCAGTGACTGCCCCGGCCTCGCCGAAGCGATAGAAAGCGGGCTGTCTGGCGAGCCGCTATTCCGTCTTCTGCGCGGTCATGTGGCGGACATGCAGCGGCGCGGCGCGGACACCATCGTGCTCGGCTGCACCCACTATCCGCTGATCCTGCCGGTGCTGGGGGAGGTTTTCGGCCCCGACGTCCGGCTCATCGATCCGGCACCGGCGGTGGCCCGCCAGGTCGAACGACTGTGGCATGACCTCGGCCCGACATCCGCGGCCGGCGAGCCGGACCGCTTCGCCAGCACCGCGGCTCAGCCCGACAGCTTGCGCCGGATCCTGGAAACGCGATTCGCCGTCCAGGCGCCGGTCGAAAGCTGGTGCTGGGAAGGCGATATGCTGCGCCCCTGTACCACCACCGATGACACCGCACCCGTATGAACCGAAGCCTGCTTGTCCTGCTGTGCCTGCTGATCACGGCCTGTGAAGGCCGCGTGGGTATCTCGCTCAGCGCCACGCCATCGGAGGAGACCCATGCCGCGGTACTGCGCATCACCGCGATTGACCTGCGACGCGACGATGGCAGCACGGTCACCATCGATGTCGATCCCGACCGCGACGTGGACCTGCTGGCCCTGGACCGGGGTGCGGTGACCGCGCTGATCAGCGACCGCAAGGTCGGCGCCGGCAACTACACCAGTCTGACCCTGCAACTGGCGATGGCAACCGATGTGCGGGATTCGTACATTGAGGACAGCAGCGGCGCCGAGTTCCCCCTCGTGCTGCGTTCCGGCGCCAGCGCCACCGCGGCCGGGGGCTTCAGCATCCGTGACGACGAGGACACCCGCCTGACCGTGCATGTCGATCTGCGCAGTTCCCTGCTGTTCGGCGAGACCTCGGCCGGCGAGCGACAACTGGCGCCGCGCCTGCGCGTGATCGAGGATGGCGACGGTGGCAGCATTTCCGGCAATGCCGCGAGTGCGCTGCTCGGCGGCGCCGGCTGCGCGACCACAGCGGCTGAACAGGAAGGCACCGTGGTCTACGTTTTCTCCGGCAATGTCACTCCGGATGATCTGGACGGGGTTACGCCGGACCCGCTCACCACTGCCCTGCTGCGCAGTTCGGACACCCAGAGCGACTACGTGGTGCCTTTCCTGCCAGCAGGCAGCTACACACTGGCCCTGAGCTGCGAAGCGGACCTGGACAACCCTTTGAGCAACGACACGATCCGCTTCATCGCCAGCACGACGGCGACGGTCAGCGCGGCCAGCACGAGCACGGCGGACTTCCAGTAAGCCTGCGACGCGTCTTCAGTGCATCAGCTGGATGCGCGAATCATCGAAGGGTGACAGATCCGGCGCCAGCAGCTGGATGTAGCGGTCGAAGTAGAGCAGCTGCTTGAGCAGCAGGGCGAATTCCTTCGGAAAGCGCACCCCGTGCTTGCGACCCAGATCCACGATGGACAGCATGAAACGTTCGGCCTCGTCGACATCCAGTGCCGGCTCGGCCGGCAGCGGCCCGTCGATCATGTTGCGGGCCGACTCGATCAGGTCTCGCAGGTCGCGGGCAAGATCACCGACGTCCACATTGTCCGCGGTCACACCGATCGTCAGCATGCACTGAGCCATCTTGCGATAGTCGGCCACCGCACGCGCCTGCATGAAATCGATCAGCGCCTGCCAGGTTTCCTTGCGGATGTGGCCGACGATGCCGAAGTCGATGAAACCGACCCGGCCGTCCTCCAGCACCATCAGGTTGCCGGCATGGACATCGGCATGGAAGAACTGACAGCGCACCAGCGAATCCATCCAGGTGTTGAGCGCGTTGATCAGGGTCCATTCGGGCTGCGGCGAGTAGCGGCGGATGGTTTCCAGGTCGGTGAAGGGCACACCGTAGAGGCGTTCCATGGTCAGCACCCGGCGTGTCGTGGCCTCGTGGTAGACGCGGGGCGCCACCGCAAAAGCATTGCCCGCATCACGCAGGAACTGCCGGAAGGTCTCGATGTTGTTGGCTTCTGCCAGGAAGTCACATTCCTTGAGCATGGTCGCCTGCACGTCACCGATGATGTCGCCCAGCGAGGCGCGGCTGGCACCGGGCACGAGCCGTTCCATGATCCGGGCCGAGGCGTAGAGCACATTGAAATCGGTGGACAGGACCGTTTCCACGCCGGGTTTCTGCACCTTGATGACCACGTCCTCGCCACTGACCAGGGTGGCGGCGTGAACCTGGGCAATCGAGGCCGAGGCGAGCGGCTCGCGTTCGATGTGGCGAAAGACTTCGCTCAGAGGGCGGTCGAACTCGTCCTCCAGCGTGCGCTGTATCGTCTCGAAAGGCAGCGCCGGAACGTCATCCAGGCAGCCCTGGAAGGCTTCCACGTATTCGCGCGGGAACAGTGACGGGGCACTGGCGATGAACTGGCCCAGCTTGATGTAGGTCGCACCCAGCTGCTCGAAAGTCTGACGCATCAGCACGGGCGCAGGCGGTCGCTTGCCGCGCAGCCAGTTGAGGCCGGTGCGGCCCACCACGCCGGCCGTCTGGCCGAGGCGCACGCCGCTGCTCAGCGTCGCGCGCACCAGTCGAAATTGTTTATTGCGTTGCAACAAAATGAGATCCAAAAAATCCCGCCAACGGGCGGGTTACGATTCGCTATTATAGCCCAAGCACCTGCCGGGAGAGCCCACCGTGTATTCGTCCATCCTCTGTCTGGTGGCCCTGAGTGACGAGAACCGACGCGTCCTGCAACGCGCCCGCGAGCTCGCGGACCTCTTTGAGGCCAAATTGCATCTGCTGCACGTGGTGGAGTACGTGCCGCTGACCGGCACCGAGGATGCCATGCTGACGGCGCCCATTTCGATCAGCGACGAACTCGAGCAGCGGGCCCGTGAACAGGTGGCCAAACTGGCCCAGGAATACCGCGTTCCCGCCGAGCAGTGCTACGTGGTGACTGGCGACCTGGTCACCGAGCTCAATGCCGCCATCGCGGAACGGCAGATCGACCTCACCGTGGTCGGCAATCATTGCCGCCGGGGTCTGGCCGCGCTGTTCGACCATGCCGAGGATGCGGTGCTGCATCGCTGCCCCTGTGATGTGGTGGCCATCAATCTGAGCGGCGACTAGCCTGCCGGCGGGGCGCGGACCCCTACCCGTCAGGCGGTTCCACCACCGGAGCGCAGCCGGCCACCTGCCGAGGGCAGGGACCGGCGGCCGGACAGACTGTCCTGCTCCTCGTCAAAAAAGAAGCCCTGGCCCGCACCGGCCTGGGCCCGGCGCTTGGCTGCATCCGCACGCTGCAACAGCGTCTTCGCACCCTCGCCAGGCTGCGCACGGGCGATGCCGACACAGACCCCGATCCGCAGGTCGATCTCTTCCAGATGCACCGGCTCGCGCATGAGCTTCAGCAGTTCCAGCGCGGTCGCCTTTGCTGCGGCAGACTCGGCGAACCGGGCGACAAGGACGAATGCGTCTCCCGCCGGCCGCGACAGGGCATGCGCCACGGGCATAACCTCGCTGATCCGCCGGGTGAACTCCAACAGAACCGAGTCGCCGACGGCATGGCCATGGCGGTCATTGATGTCCTGCAAGCCATCCAGGTCCAGCGAAAAGACATGAATCTGCCCGTCTGCTGCGCGCTGCTGCAGCAGCTGTTCCAGATGCACCGTGAGGGCGGCCAGGTTGGGCAGCGGTGTCCGCCGCTCATCCTGCGCCATGAACGCCGGGCGCATGTCCTCACGGCGCTGCTCGGTGATGTCCTGCGCCAGGGCCATGAACACCGGGGGCTCCTCCTCCGGTGAATAGCTGACCCGCAGAGAGACCGGATAGCTGCCGCCATCAGCCCGGCGGTGCTTCGTGCGATAGGTCACCTGACGACGCTCGCCATTGCGCAGGGCGTTCAAATCCCTGTCCAGCTGATCGCGATCCAGGTCCGGCGCCAGATGCAGCGGGGTCATGCGCCCGAGCTGTTCCATGCTCAGGCCCAGATTCTCCTGTGCCTCCCGGTTGGCTTCAAGAAAGTAAAGCGAGTGCGCGTCGAAGATGTAAATTTCCTCGGCGGCGTAATCCAGCAGGCGCCCCAGGCGCATTGACAGCGTGTCCTGACGCAGCCGCTCACCGCAGTCGCTGATCAGGAGCAGGTAGTGATACGGCTCGTCGCCCAGTTCCTGCACCCGCAGGTCCACGGGAAAGGTGGTGGCGTTCTTGCGCCAGCCCACGACACGGGGCCGACCATCCTGGCGCTCGCCCAGGAAATGGGCCAGGGTCACCGAAGGCTCGTTCAGAAAGGGCACCGGCAGCAGCTTGGACACCGCCAGACCTTCCAGTTCGCCATCGGCGTAGGCGAACAGGCGATTCAGGCGCCGGTTCACGCGCAGAATGCGCCCGTAGCGGTCGGTCACGGCGACCCCGTCGCCCAGGGCGTCCAGGGTGCTTGCCGCCAGATCCGCCTCCCGTCGCAGTGCAGCCAGGGCCTGGCTTTGCACACCGCCCGGATCGAGCAGGATCAGCATTCCGGCCCAGTCCGAACGGCGTCCTCGCAGCCGCAGCAGGGTCACGTTGGCGTCCCGCGTTTCGCCCCGGCGCGTCTTTAGGCTGAGACTCAGGCGTTCGCTGAGGGCTTGCTGTCCCGCCAAGGAAAACGGATTGCCTTCGCCTTCCGCCAGTCGCAGCACGGAGTAGACCGGCAGGTTCAGAGCCGCCTGGCGCTCCCAGCCGCAGAGATCCGCGGCGGCCTGATTGATGTACCGGATTTTCTGACCGGCATCGAGCATGACCAGACCCATTTCGGCCTGATCCAGCGCGCCGCCCAGGCGCAGACCGACGCGCTGGATGGTGCCCGCACCCCGGCCTGAAGCCTGTCCGGCAGGCAAGACCGGCGCCCGACTGCGCCGGCGCAGCAGCACCCGCAGCGCCCAGACCGCAAGCACCACCAGGGCCAGACTGCCCAGGCGACCGTCGCTCAGGAGCATCCCCCCGCGCAGGCGGTAGAGCGACAGCTCACCCAAAGGCGCGCCATCCGCGCCGCGCAGTATCTGCCTCTGCTGTTCGCCGACCAGTCGCCAGGCACCTCGCCGCAACTGCTGCAAGCCGGGCGCTAATGCCCCCCAGCCGCTGCGGGTCAGCGCCGGCGGCCATTCCGCCAGCAAGCCGCCATCACGGTCCAGCAGCTGCAAGTTGAGCAGCGGGTATCCGTCTGCCTGCTGCAGCAGCCCCAGGTATCCCTGAGCCTCACCCGCCTCGAGCCGCTCGCGCAGGCTGTCTAGCAGAGCCGGTGGCAATTCCCCGGCCGGCTGAGCCGCCGGCTTCAACAGGCCGAACAGGCCCAGCCCCAGCAATACGGCCGCGGCAGCCAGAGGCACCAGCGCTTCCGGCAAGCGTCGATTCAATCCCTGTTCCCCTGGATACCTGTGCGACAGTATGCCGCGCCTGAGACAACAGGCCTATTCCTCGGAGATGATGAGCGCCGGCGGTTGCACGTAGACATCCCTGACCAGCACATCCGCCCCGCCAACGTGGATGCCGAGGCTGCGCAGGGTCGGCATGAGCAGCGGATCCACCGTGCCGGCCAGGGTTGGCCCCAGGGTGGTGGCCAGTGCTGCCAGGACGGGATTGACCACGAGGTCCACCAGCGGCCCTGAGGGGCTTCCGGCGCACACGCCCGGCGGCGAGTCCAACAGCAGATCGGCGAGCGCAGTGGAGAGGGACGTCGTCATGTCCGTACCCACGGTCCGCGTATTGGCAGCCACGATCGCCGGATCGGTAGGGTGGAACGGCCCGGTGAAGCTCAGCAGGCTGTACTGCTCGTCGGAGAAGTCAATTGAGCCCTGCCAGCACACGCCCAGGCCCGGGAAAGCGGGAAGATTGATCAACGGGTTGCTCGGGCCATTGTTGACGCTGAGGCGGGCCAACCGCGTCTGCACGCCGATATCCACCTCATGCTGGCTGCGATTGCGACCGGCACAGCGGATTTCCGTCAGCTCCCCTTCCGCGGCGGCGACTTCCAGCCGCAGATCCACGGCCAGCGGATTGCCCAGCAACGGCAGCAATTGCAGCTCCAGATCGACCACACCCTGGGTGTTGCTGGCTCTTGTCATGTAGTTCTGGACCGCATCCTGGGTGGCCGGACCGGCCGCCGGCTGGGGAAACTGGCCCAGACTCACTCCAACCCCGACACCGGCCACGCCGGGAATGGTGACCGAGGGCGTGAGCTCCAGCACCGCGCCACCGCTGCTCATGACCATCGCCTGGACCAGAGACAGGGAATTCAGGGCGATCTGGCCGGTGCCGATCACGGTGTCCTGCGGGGTGCCGATCACCTGGCCCGGCACGACCTGCTCGTTGGGCGCAGATGCGGCGATCGTGTCCACAGCCGCGGCGGCAACGGTTTCGCCGTTGGCGAACAGGACCGCCGCCAGCGCCGAAAGCAGGCCGGGCAGTTCGATCGGGCCGTCAAGAAAGTCGGGCAGTGTCTCTCCCAGGCTGTCCGCCACTTCTTCCAGGGTGACTGAGGAGTCCACCAGCCCCTGGTAGGACAGGATGCCCAGACTCAGCGGACTGCCCAGCGCCTCGCTCAGGACGCTGTTCAGCAGCTGCTGATCGGCGGGGCCGACCGAGAACAGGAAAGAACCCACCTCGAAACTGGCCACCGGCGCCATCGCCGCAACGCCACGGGCACGCAGGACGGCCGACGAGGTGTCGATGTTCGGCATGGGCATGATCAGGTCCGGGAAGGGCCGCTGCAGCTGCACCTCGAAAGCGTAGGATTCGCGCGCCTCTTCCTCGCCCACCTGCTGGAACTGGCGCAAATTGTTGCCCGTGATGATGAAACGACCGAGCGTCACCCGGTTGCCGACCAGCCACTGGGACTCGCCGCCATGACGGCCCAGGCTGCTGAGCGCGGCGCCATTGGCCTCGGCCTGACGGTCCTCGTCCGGCGCGAGGCAGCCGCCGGCGGCCCGGGCCGAATCCAGGGCCGCCAGGTTGGCCATGTTCTGCAGTTCGCGCTTGGTGATGTAAAGCTGCGCCATGTCGACGGCAAAAGCTGCCGCGGCCAGCATCCCCAGCAGGCCGACCGCCGCAAACAGGGCCGCCGCGCCCTTCTGTGACTCAGGCAGGCGCATGGATGTCAGCGCGAGCCGACCCTGCCCTGCTGGAACTGGGCCGGAATTTCCCCTTCAAAACTGCGCAGATAGCGCTGGTAGCTGCGCTCGGCGACGTCGCCGCTCATCGGCCGCTGCTCCGGGCTGCTCTGCGCATCGGATTTCTGCAGTTCGATCCACTGCCGGGTGCTGTCACCGACAGCTTGCCTGTCGCTCTCAGCGAGTGCGCCGGTACAGGCCAGGCAAAGGCCGGTCATCAGTGAGGCTGTCGCTGTCGTCTTCCACATCATTTTCCACTTCATCCTTGGCGGTGAATTCCTCCGCCCGTTGTGCCACCAGACGCCGGATCAGCTGGGCTTCCAGCTCAAGCTGCCGCTGCTGGTCTTCCCCCAGGCCGAGGGTCCTGGCCAGCGACTGCGCTTCGGATTCCCGCCCTTCAAGCAGGAAACTCAGAACCAGATTACTGTGCGCCTTGGACTCGCCCGGCGCCAGTTCCGTCGCTGTGGCCAGGTGATGGCGCGCCTCGGTCAGACGACCGGCCAGCAACAGGGTGTAACCCAGATCATTACGGATTTCGGCATCCGTAGGCCGCAACTTGACGGCCTGATTGAAATGCCTGACCGCCTGACGCAGATCCTGCCGGGCGACGATCAGTCCCAGGCCATGATGGGCCTGACCGGCGTAATCCGTCTTGAGCAGGCCCTGATATGCGCGACGCGACTCCTCGATCTGACCCAGCTTGTACAGGCTCATGGCGCGCAGCCAGCGCAATTCCCGGGGGTTGGCGTCGCCTGCCCGCTCCAGTTCCTCGATATGGGCCAGGGCTGCATGGTACTTGCCCTGGCTGAGCATGCCGCGGACCAGCTCGGCGTGCATGCGCGGCTGCTGGGGACGCTCGCGCAGGGCGGCTTCCTCCGCCGTATCGGGCACCGAGGCGCAGGCCGTCAGGGCCAGCAGAAGGAACAGGATGCCGAGCCGGAGGCGCGGCGCCGCGGCGGATGGGGTGAGCTGCGAACCCGACATCAGCCCTGCCCTCCCAGCGCGCGCAACACCGACAGAAACGCCGGCCCGGCCACGAAAATCAGCAGTGCCGGAAAAAAGAACAGGACCATCACCACGGTCATGCGCCCGGAGAGTCCGTTGACCTTTTCACGCAGGGACAGCTGGCGGCGCTCTTCGACCACGGCGAGCGACTCCATCAGGGGCTCGCGCAGCTCGCCGCCATAGCGATCGACCTGGCGCAGCACGCTGAGCACGGCGGACAGTTCCGCCACGTCCAGCAGGCGTCCCATGGACAGCAGGGATTCAGCCGGATCCGCGCCAGCTTCAAGCTGGCGCAGCACCTGACGCACTTCCACACCCAGAGCTGGCAACACGTGCTGACCTTCGCGGACCAGACTGCTCAGCGCCTGCCTCAGGCTGAGTCCGGCGTCGAACAGCAGCGCCAGCAGGTGAATGAACATGGCCACCTCGCCACGGATGCGTC
>JBFKIN010000104.1:0-8591 GCA_041632255.1 Oceanococcus sp.
CCGTGGAAGCTCATCAGCAGTCGCTGGCCGCGGCCGGCCTCTTCCCAGTGGGCGCGGACACTGTCAGCCAGGGCCCGGATGTAACCCGGCGAGGTGGCGTATTCGCCGATCCACTGCTGCGAGGGCATCCGCCGGCGCTGTCCGTAATGTCCGGCGATGGCGTCGAACACCGCTGCGGTGGTCGTGGCGGAGAACTGTGGATACAGCGGCAGAACCAGAATTTCCTCGCAACCGGCCTCTTCCAGCGCGGTCAGCCCGCTGCCAATCGAGGGCGAGCCGTAGCGAAAGGCCGGGACCACCGGCAGACCCAGCACCTGCTCCAGCGCCCGCGCCTGGCGTCGGGTGTAGACCGCCAGCGGCGAGCCTTCAGGCATCCAGATGCTGGCGTAGTTGCGCGCCACCCGACGGCTGCGCAGAGGCAGAATCAGGCCGTACAGCAAAGGCAGCCAGAACAGGCGTGGCAGTTCCACCACGCGCTGGTCGGCCAGGAATTCCGCGAGATAGCGGCGCACGGCTGCGGGCGTGGGCGCCTCGGGGGTGCCCAGATTGACCAGCAGGACGCCGATTTTTTTCGTCATGGACGGTTCAGCTCATTGTTGTCGAGGCGGCGCAGATAGTCCTTGTAGGCCCGCATGGCCTTGCCGCCCATCACCAGCATGATCGGCAGGTTCACCGCCATCATGAAACCCAGCGCGACCGTGGACAGTGTGTCGATCTCCGAAGCGGTGCGAATGAAGCCCAGACAGGACACCACGATCAGGGCGCACCAGACCACCCGGTAGGGCAGGATATAGCGCTCGCCGCTGAGATAGATCATGCCCTGCTCACCGTAGTAGCTCCAGGTGATCATGGTGGAGATCGCGAAGAACCAGATCGCCATGGTCACCATCCAGCGCCCCAGCCCGTCGCGGCCGCTGTCGAATGCACGGGCGGTCAGGGTGGATGCGGGCAGATTCTCGTAGACGCCCCGCTCGACGATCTCCACCGCCGTTTCGCCGGCCAGCGGCCGCCATTCGACCGAAGCCACGCCGCGGTTCATGCTGACTTCGCCGAAGATGCGCTGGCGCCGGGTGTCATCGCTGCCGGCAACCGGTTCGACCACGACAAAGACGGTATCGCCGTCTTTCCAGGGGCCCGGCGGCAGGGTCTTGGTGACCGGGTGCCAGCCATCGATGCCGTAGCTGATGGGCGGGTTGGTGTCCCATTGCGCCGCCGGGGCGCGCTGCCAGACGCCGCTGGAGAGGATCACCAGGGCGGTGATCGAGCACACGACGATGGTATCGATGAAGGGCTCCAGGCCGGCGACCACGCCTTCGGTCACCGGTTCGTCCGTTTTCACGGCGGAATGGGCGATTGGTGCGCTGCCCAGGCCGGCCTCGGAAGAGAACAGGGCCCGCTTCATGCCGAAGATGAAAGCCGTGCCGAAGCTGGCGCCGACGAAGGCGCCGGTGGCCTCGGCCGGGCTGAAGGCGCTGACGAAGATCAGGCGCACGACATCCGGCAGTACCTCGGCATTGACGATGATGACAAACAGGCCGCAGACGATATAGATGCCGCACATGACCGGCACGACCGTGCCGGCAATCCGGCCGATGCGCTTGATGCCGCCCAGGATGACCAGCCCGACAAGCACGGCCATGATCAGTCCGGACATCCAGGTCGGCACGCCGAAGTAGCTGCGGGTCGTCTCCGCTACGCTCCAGGCCTGGAACATGTTGCCGCCGGTGAAGGCGAACAGGATCATGGGTATGCAGAACAGCGCTCCGATGACCCCGGCGGCGCGGCCGATGCCCGGAAACATGTCCTTCAAGCCGTTCTTGGCCACCCACATGGTGCCGCCATGGGGGTTTTCCGGCTTGTCGGTATTGCGGTAGAGCATGGACAGCGTGACTTCGACGGTCTTGATCGCCATCCCGGCCAGTCCGACCATCCACATCCAGAACACGGCGCCGGGGCCGCCCAGCTCCACGGCGATAGCCACCCCGGCAATGTTGCCCAGCCCCACGGTGGCGGAGAGCGCGGCGGACAGGGCCTGGAAATGGGAGATGGCTCCGGGTCCGCGGCCGCTGGAGGCACGTCCACTCACCAGGGCCACCCCATGGGTCAGCGCGCGGTACTGGCAGAAGCCGCTCCAGAACGTGAACAGCACGCCGATGCCCAGCAGTCCGAGCAGTACCGGCACTGACAGCATCACCGCATTGACGGCGTTGAGAAACTCGAAGAAGTTGTCCACGGTTTTCCTCGTTGGCACGAATGCGGGCGCGGCGCCTGGCCGGGCCCATCGATCAGATCAAAGACTGCAGCAGCACCCAGGCGATGCCCACCGGTGCGATCACCCGGCAGATCCAGAGCCAGACCTGGCCCAGGGCGAAAGGCACGCTGCCCTGATTGGTGATTTCGTTCAGGGCCCGCGGGCCCAGCACCCAGCCCACGAAAAGCGCGGTGAACAGGCCGCCCATGGGCAGCAGGATGTCAGTGAGCTGGGCGGCCCAGTCCAGGAAGCTCTTGCCGCCGATCACCAGCGCATCCACCGCGCCCTGCGAGAGGGCCGAAGGAACCCCGAGAGCGAAGCAGACCAGGCCGCAGATCAAGACCGCGCGGCCCCGCGTGAGCGAGGTTTCGTCGACCACATAGGAGACCACGACCTCCAGGAGCGACACCGAGGAGGTCAGAGCGGCGACAAAAAGCAGGCAGAAGAAGACGAGGCCGAACAGGGTGCCGGCCGGCATCTGGGCAAAGACCACCGGCAGGGTGATGAAGGTGAGCCCGGGGCCGGCGGCGGGATCCAGGCCGTAGGCGAACACCGCCGGCAGGATCATGAAGCCGGCCAGGATCGCGATCAGGGTGTCCAGGCCGACCACCATGAAGGCGGAGCCCGGCATCCGCTCGGTCTTGGACAGATAGGAGCCGTAGGTGATGAGGGCGCCCATGCCCAGGGACAGCGAGAAGAAGGCCTGGCCGATGGCGGCGGTGAAGGTGGCACCAGTGACCTTGCTGAAGTCGGGCACGAGATAGAAGGCCAGGCCCTCGCCGGCGCCGTCCAGGGTCACCGCCCGGCCGACCATGACCAGCAGCAGCACGAACAGAGTCGGCATCAGCAGTCGTGAGGCGCGTTCGATGCCGCGGCCGATGCCCCCGACAACGACGCCGGCGGTCGCCAGCATGAACAGGGCCGCCATCACCACCGGCCACAGGCCGCCGCCGATGAAGCCGGTGAAGACGCTGGTCAACTCGCCGGCGTCGGTACTGGCCAGTTTTCCGCTGAGGATGAATCCGATGTAGGCGATGGTCCAGCCGGCGACGACGATATAGAAGGAAAGAATGACGAATCCGGTGAACACGCCCAGGTAGCCCACCAGCGGCCAGGCCCCGCCTGCGAGGGCGCGAAAGGCGCCGACCGGGTTGCGCTGGCTCATGCGGCCAACGGCCATCTCGGCCATGACCAGGGACACGCCGAAGATCAGCACGAAGGCGAGATACAGCAGCAGGAAGGCGCCACCCCCGTTCTCGCCGGTGACATAGGGGAACTTCCAGATATTGCCGAGGCCGACGGCAGAGCCGGCTGTCGCCATGATGAAGCCGAAGCGGCTTCCCCAGTTCTCCCTTGCCTGCATGCTTTTCCCCCGGATCAGAAGGCGCCAAGCATAGCGAAAAGGGGCTGATTCAGCAGCCGAGGCGGCGCGGGCTCATGAATTGAGCCTGTGGCCCGTCAGGCTGGTCCCATCACCAGAGGAGAAAGCCATGCACGATGAGCACGGTCCCGTGAACCCGAAGGGCCTGCGTTATGCCGCCGGCGCCTTCGCCCTGCTGTTCTTCATGTCCGGGGCCGATGGCCAGGACGTGGCGCAGCTGAGCTTCCTGCTGCTTTGCGCCATCTGCCTGCTGCTGGACGAACACTGGTCCATGCTGCGACAGGCGATGGGGGATCTGCTCGGCACCACCCGTTCGGCGACCCGGCGACCGCTCGACGCTCGCGCCAGGGCGCGAGCGTCGCTGCGGCAGTTGCGGGCCTGATCAGCGCCGCGGCGTCCGCCGGCGGATGGCCGGCAGCAGGGTGCAGATCAGCAGCAGCCAGAGCGGTGACGCTGCGCCGCCGCTGCTGACCGGGGCGGCGCGTCCGGCGGGTGCGGTGGCGTTTTCGCCGTAGTGGGCAGCCATCGCCACGGCCCGACGCGCATTGACCAGTCCGTGGCCCGACGCATGGTCGAAGCCGGGTGTCAGCTCGGGGTCCCCCTCGACCACCATGTCGTCGGCGCTTGCGATCAGAATCTCGCGGACCTGGGCGGGAGTCAGATCCGGGTTGGCCTCGAACATCAATGCGACCACGCCGGTGACGTGCGGAGAGGCCATTGAGGTGCCCGACAGGCGGGCATAGGCGACCCGGTTCTGCAGTTCGTCCTGCGCCGTGTCACCGAAGTAGTCGCCTTCCAGGGTCTGGCCGATCGGCTCCAGGATGGAGGGGGAACTGGTGGAGATGATCTGGTCGCCCGGGGCGGCGATGTCCACGCTCGCTCCGCGCGAGGAGAAGCGGTTGACCGCGCCCGGGGCGCAGCCTCCGCGATCGGCCTTGCAGGCCGAGGCCACCGAGATGACCTCATCCATGCCGTTGGGAATCGGGCGCACGGTCTCCGGCTCCGGGCCGTCATTGCCGGCGGAGAAGACCATGACGATGCCGGCATCGACGGCGGCGCGGACCACCTCGGCCAGTGGGTCGAAGTCGGTGGGGCCAAGCAGCCCCTGGGCCTCCTCCTGCAGGATGCCCCAGGAGTTGCCGGCGACCCGCACATTGCCCAGTTCTTCGCGGTGCCGGATCATGTAGTCGATCGCGGCCACTGCATTGGCTTCGAAGCCGACGTCCTCGACCACGCCGTTGCCGGCGCTGGCGATCTTCAGCGCGACGAGATTCGCTTCCGGCGCCATGCCCCTGATGTCCAGGCCACTGGCCGAGGTGCCGTCGCTGGCCATGATGCCGGCGCAGTGGGTGCCGTGGCCGACTTCATCCAGCAGTGCCGAGTAGCCGCTGACCTCGGCGTAGACATCCCATTGCTCGGCGCTGAACACGCCAGCTTCCCGCTGAGCCAGGCTGAGCTCGAAGTTGTAACCACCGAGTACGCGCGAGGCGCCGGGCGCGCCGAAATCCGGGTGGCCCATGAAGATGCCGCTGTCGATCACGGCGATGGTGACGCCCTTGCCGGTGACGGCCGGGCGGCTCAGTTCAGTCTCGTCGGCAGCGACGTAGGGCTGGTCCAGGCCGTCCGCGGCGATCTGCGGACGCGAGGAGTACAGGTGCCACTGCAGACGGCGTTGCAGGGTCACTGCCTTGACCCGGGGGTCGCGCGCGTAGAGCTCCAGCACTTCCCGCGGCGCGCTGACCGCGATCGCGTTGATGGTCGGCATGATGCGGCCGCTGACGACGCCATTCAGTTCCAGCTCTCTGGCGATGCTGGCGGTCGGTGCTTCGTGGAAGGCGATGAAAGCGTGATCCAGGGCCGCGTGGGCGGTGCTGGCGATCAGGCCGCCCAGCAGGGCGGCGAGCAGGCGCAGGCGCATGATGTCTCCGGGGTCGATGAGAATGGTCCAGGCTTTCCAACACGGTCGGCCGGACCGATCGGTTCCGGTGGCTGCGAACGGGGCAGGAACCCGGGCGGCCGGCAGCCGCCCGGAGCCTGCCGGTGAGTGCCTAGAACTCGAAGCCCAGATCCAGCTTCAGATTGGCACCGGGCAGCGGCGCCAGATCCTTGAGGAAGGACACGTGATTGCGCGCTTCCTCATCCAGCAGATTGCGACCACGCAAGGCGATGCTGAAGTCCCCGGACCGGGCCGGAATCACGAAGGCGAGGTCCGCGCTGAGCAGCGTGTAGCCGGCGGTTTCGCTCTCCAGAACGGCGGTTCGGTTCTGGCGCAGCACCCGGGTGATGCGGGCGCCGAAATGCCAGGGGCCGGATTGGCCATCCAGGCCCAGTCCCAGCCGGGCGGCCGGTATCCGGGGCAGGGTCACGCCACCCGCCCGCTCGGCGCGCACGAAGTCACCGAACAGCGAGGCGCTGATATGCGGGGCCAGTTGCAGGCGGGCCTGGGCTTCACCGCCCCAGAAGTCCGCGTCGGTCTGGCTGAAATCCAGCAGCAGGAGATCGCCCGGGCCCTCTTCACCACCTGATGGAGACTCTTCTTCCGCATGGACGAAGTCGGGCGCACCGTCACCATCCTCGTCGACTTCGCTGGGGAAGATGAAGTCGCTGTAGCGCGTGTAGAAGCCGTCGATGGAGACGGTCAGCGCGCCGAATGTCCCCTGCCATCCGAGGTCCAGATTCAGCGCGGTTTCCTCACGCAACTCCAGGTTGCCCCGCTCGAAGGTCGCCGTCGCCAGATGTGGGCCGTTGGAATACAGTTCCTGGACGTCGGGCGCGCGCTGGGCCCTGCTCAGGTTGACGCCCAGATGCTGCGTCTCGCTCAGTTCCAGGTGCATGCCGGCGGACAGGCTGAACAGGCTGTAATCTCTTTTCCGGCTGGCTTGCGGGTCGTGGGACAGTCTTTCCAGCCGGGAGCCGAGGCTCAGGCGGTGCTCGCCCCAGGCCCGTTCCTCGACCAGAAATATCCCCAGGCCCTCGCTATCGACCGGGGGCACGAAAGCCTCTTCGCCGCTGGCGGAGAATTGCTTGACCAGGCCCTGCAGTCCGAATACGCCCCGCCATCCGGCCCAGGGGCGGTGGGTCAGCTCCAGACGGGCTTCCCGTCCTTCATTGTGGAACACGGTGCCGTGCGCATCCTCTGCTTCGGCAGCAGGCTCCTCTGCGCCATGCGCGTCTTCCGGCTCGATTTCCGCGTGTTCATAGGTGCTCAGCACCAGGCTGCCCCGGATGCGCTCGATACTGCCTCCGTCCGGCCGGTAGCCGCCACGCAGTTCCACCCGGTGCTGATCCAGCGCGATGCGCACGCCCGCCTCTTCGGCGGCTTCGCCTTCCGCGGGCGGCTCCCCGGCGTGGTGTTCTTCCGCGCCATGCCCGGGGACGCCGTAGCGGCTGTCATAGGCGGACCACCCCAGACCCAGAAAGCCCCGCTCGCCGGTCCATGACAGGCCGGCACCCAGGCTGTCCGTTGCCGTCGCGCTGTTGGGCACGTGGCCTCGCTCGGCGGTGTCTTCCCGTGCGCCGTCAATGTCGGCAAAGCCGGGGATGTCGTAGTCCCGGGTCTTCCGGGTCAGCGCATCGAGGTGGAAGGCGATGGTCCCGTTGCCGCCGCCCAGATGACCGAAGCCTGTGCGTCCCCGGTCGACGCTGGAGCCGCTGAAACCGAGCGAGCCATGCAGTTCAGTGCTGGGTTGAGTGGGAACCAGGTCGCTGACCACATTGATCACGCCCCCAATGGCGCCGGAGCCGTACAGCAGGGTGGCAGGCCCCTTGAGTATCTCGATCTGCCGGGCGCGGAAGGCTTCCGCCGATACCGCGTGGTCCGGGCTGATGGTGGAGGCATCGATGACGCCGCTGCCGCCGTCCAGAATCCTCACCCGCGGACCGCCCAGCCCGCGGATCACGGGCCGGCTGGAGCCGGCCGAGAAGTCGGCGCCGTGGACCCCGGGCTGATTCGCCAGGGTGTCGCCCAGGGTGCTGCTGCGGGCGCGCTGCAGGTCCTCACCGGACAGGACATCGGTCGGCTGGGTCGCCTCGACCGGGCTGCGGTTGGCGAAGGGGTCGGCGGTGACGATGATGTTGGGAATCACGGTCTGGGCCGGCTCGGTCTGGCTCCAGCCCGTCAGCGGCGCCATCGACAGCGCCACCCAGAAGATTCGGGATTGCATGTTGTTTCATCCTGATCAGAAATGGTGGTGGCCAAAAGGCCGAAAATCAGCTGATCAGGAAGCTTGGAGGGCCGCGAACCTGGGGGCGGGGTGCGAAACGCGCCGTCGGCTGGCCGTCCGGCAGGTCGGCGGGTGCCACGCCGGTGCCCGGTTCGGGCAGGTCGGCCGACGGGTGGGACTGCAGGCTGCCGCCGTGCTGCGACAGCTGACAGGCGGCACAGATCTCGATTTCAGCAGCAAAGACATGGTCGGCATGCAGCCAGCCATGCAACTGCAGCGACAGCAAAGCTGCCGCGAACAGGCCGAGAAATGATCTGCTTCGCATCCGGGCCATTGTATCCGGGCGCAAGGGGGGCTGCAGCAAAAACAAAGGCCGCCGGGCTGTCGCCGGGCGGCCTTGGTCAGGTCGCTGGCAGGATCAGCGTTCGATGACGGCCGCCACGCCCATGCCGCCGGCGGTACAGACGGAAATCAGGCCGCGGCCCTTGCCGTTTTCCTCCAGGATCTTGGCCAGGGTGGCCACGATGCGGGCGCCGGTGGCGCCAAACGGGTGACCGACGGCCAGCGAGCTGCCCTTGATGTTGAGCTTCTCGCGCGGCACGCTGCCCATCGGTGCGTCCTTGCCCAGGTAGGTCTTGCAGAACTTCGGGTCTTCCCAGGCCTTGAGGGTGCACAGCACCTGGGCAGCGAAGGCTTCGTGGATCTCAAAGAAGTCGATGTCGTCAAAGGACAGGCCCAGGCGATCCAGCATGCGCGGCACGGCCTGGGCCGGCGCCATCAGCAGGCCTTCGGCGCC
>JBFKIN010000105.1:0-8578 GCA_041632255.1 Oceanococcus sp.
ATCGAAACCCCGGGCAGAAGCAGAGGTGTCCCAGAAGGGATCCAGGCGCTGGCCGCTGAGCTTGTAGGGCGTGGAACCGACGCCATAGCTGAGGTCGCCCCAGGGTCCGCGCAGACCGGCCTGATAGATGATGGTCTGCACATTGCCGCTGTTGAAGATCTCGTCGTTGTGCGCGCGCAGGATCAGCTTCAGGTAGGCGGCGCGACCCTCGCGCTCGAAGCGGCCGCGCAGGCCGAGAGAGGAGGCGTTGTTGCGAAAGCTCAGGCCGTCGAAATCGGTATCCGTGCAGCGGCCGGCCTCTGCGCTGCAGTAGCCGTCGTCGATCTGGTTCAGCGAAGCGCGGAATTGGCCGAAAACGGCGAATTCGTGCTGTTCTGCGCCGGCGGCAGCCTGCGCCGGGCCTGACAAGGCTCCGCTGATCAGCAACAGGACGAGCCGCGAGGGCCCTGGACCGCAAGTGTTCCCAAGATTCCCCATGCCGCGCCCCCGTCGTCAGTGCAGCCCGGCAGGCGGCCGGCTGCGCGCGTCTCATGATCCCGTAATCTGCGGCGCGCGCCAAGCCCGGTCCCTCGAGGCCCGGCGTTGCCACGACCGGCCCGCAGCAACAAAAACGCCGGCGCGAGGCCGGCGTTTTCATTCAACTCTTGGCGGTCGCCTTCAGAAGGCAGCGCCGAAGCTGCGGCTCCAGCCGACCGTGAACTGGGGCCGGTCGCTCTCGGCGAAGATCGGGGTCAGGCCGTGGTTTTCGTCCATCGTGGTGGCCGTGATGGCCAGGGCGACCTGACCGGCGGTGCCATAATCCTTGATGAAGCTGACGCCGTAATCGATGTAGCTGTCGTCAGCCAGCACGTCATAGGCATCACCCAGACCCATGAAATAGCCCAGGTGCAGCTGCAGCTTGGCATCGGCCAGCAGCGGCAGGCCGAAGTTGGTCTCGACGTAGGCGAATTCGTCTTCGTCCGCGCCGGTGCTGCCGAAGTTGTAGTAGGTGTACAGATTCAGGCCGGACCAGTTGACCCCGAGGTAGGCCTCGGCGCTGTTGCTGGAATCGGCGCTGGAGGGCGCGCTCGGGTCGAAGTAGCCAATGCCGCCGATGTCGATCGACAGGTTGTCGCCCAGAGCCAGCGCGTAACCGACGTAGGCGTCGACTTCCTCGTTGCCCGCGAGGCCCGCGTTGGACACCCAGATGCCGGTGTACACACCCAGCGACTCGAAGGAGTAGTCGAAGGAACCCCAGACCTGGGCGCCGTCGGACTGCGTGACCCCACGGAACACGTACTCTGAGGACATGCCGATGTTGACTTCGGAACCGGCGGCGGCCACGCCGCTGAACGCGGCCAGCGCAAGGCCGGCGAACATCCGTGATTTCATAGCGAACTCCCTTGATTTTTCATGGTGTATGGGCAGGGCGCGTATTCTACGCAAAATGACAGGCCACCGCGCCTGCGCCACCGTGGTGGGGGCGCAATTCCGGCACGTCCTGCTTGCAACGGGCCTGCGCCAGCGGACAGCGGGTGCGAAAACTGCAACCGGAAGGCGGCTTCAGCGGCGACGGCAGATCACCCTTCAGCGGCGCCTGCCGCTTCTGGCGCTCGATCTCCGGGTCCGGCACCGGCACCGAAGCGATGAGTCCCTGGGTGTAGGGGTGGGCGGGTTCGCCATATAGCGCGTCGCGATCGGCCTCCTCGGCCACCTTGCCCAGGTACATCACCATGACCCGGTCGCTGATATGCCGCACCACGGACAGGTCGTGGGCAATGAACAGCATGGTGAGGCCCATGTCCTGCTTGAGCTCCATCAGCAAGTTGACGATCTGGGCCTGGATGGACACGTCCAGCGCGCTGACCGGCTCATCGCAAAGCAACAGTTCGGGCTCGACCACCAGGGCCCGGGCGATGCCGGCGCGCTGGCACTGCCCGCCCGAGAACTCGTGCGGATAACGGTTGATCTGGTTGCGCAGCAGGCCGACCCGCTCCATGGTGTCCTGCACCTTGCGCTTGCGGTCGGCCGGCGACATCTCCGGAAAGAAGACCCGCAGTGGCTCGGCGATGGCCTCGCCAATCGTCATGCGCGGATTCAGCGAAGCCAGCGGGTCCTGGAACACGATCTGCATCCGCTTGCGCATGGCGCGCATCTGCGCGGAACTCTTGCCGGTCAGTTCCTCGCCACCGAGCCAGATTCGCCCCGCCGTGGGCGGATGAATCCCGAGAATGGCCCGCGCCAGGGTCGACTTTCCGCAACCGGACTCACCGACGATGCCCATGGTGGTGCCGGGCTCGACCTCCAGACTGACGCCATTGACTGCCTTGAGCTGTAGCGGCGGCTTGAACAGACCCTGGGAAATCGGGAAGTGGACGTGGACATCCTGCAGTTTGAGCAGCGGCGTGGTGCTCATGTCAGTTCCTCCGGCAGCACGTGGCAGGCACGGGCGATGTCATCGTGGCCGAATTGCAGCAATGGTCTGTCCTTGCCGCAGCGTTCGATGCGGTCGGGACAGCGTGGCTCGAAGGGGCAGCCCGGTGGCAGGTGCATCAGGTCCGGCGGATTGCCGGGGATGGTCTGCAGGGCGTGGGCGCCGGCATCATCCAGCCGCGGCACCGAACGCAACAGCCCCCGGGTATAGGGGTGGCTGGGCGCATGGAAGATCTGGTCCAGGGTGCCGTACTCCATGACCTGCCCCCCGTACATCACCATCACGTGGTCGCACAGGCCGGCCACAACGCCCAGATCGTGGGTGATCAGAATGATCGCCACACCGAAATCATCGCGCAGATCCCTGAGCAGATTCAGGATCTGCGCCTGCACGGTGACATCCAGCGCCGTGGTCGGCTCGTCCGCGATGATCAGTTCCGGACGGCACAGCAGGGCCATCGCGATCATGACCCGCTGGCGCATCCCCCCGGAAAACTCGTGGGGGTAATAGCGCACCCGGTTCTTCGCATCCGGAATCTGCACCGCATCCAGCACCTCGAGCGCGCGGGCCAGGGCGTCCTTCTTGCTCATGCCCCGGTGCAGGATCAGCGATTCCGTGAGCTGTTCGCTGATCCGCATGTACGGGTTCAGCGAAGTCATCGGATCCTGGAAGATCATGCCGATGGAGGCGCCGCGAATCTGGTTCAGCTGCTTCGGCGGCAGGCCGAGCAGATCCTGGCCCTGGAAGACCACCTTGCCGCTGGCTTTGCCGTTGCTGGCGAGCAGGCCCATGATCGAGAGCACGGTCTGGCTCTTGCCCGAGCCGGACTCGCCGACGATGCCCAGAGTCTCACCCTTGGCCAGGGAGAAATTCACCCCGTTGACCGCGTCGACTTCGCCATCATCGGTGTGAAAACGCACCGAGAGATTATGTACCTGAAGAATATTGTCCATGGTCGGGCCTATCGATCCTTCGGGTCCAGCGCGTCGCGCAGGCCATCTCCGATGAAGTTGAAGCAGAACAGGGTCAGGGCCAGGAAGGTGGCCGGGAACACCAGCATCCAGAGGGCGGATTCCATGTCCTGGGCCCCCTCGTTCACCAGCGCACCCCAGCTGGTGTAGGGCTCCTGCACGCCCAGGCCGAGAAAGCTGAGGAAGGACTCGACCAGGATCACCTGGGGAATGGTCAGGGTCACATAGACGATCACCACCCCGAGCAGGTTGGGCACGATGTGGCGGAATATGATGCGCGGAGTCGAGACCCCGCAGGCCACCGCCGCCTCCACAAACTCGCGCCGTTTCAGCGAGATGGTCTGCCCGCGGACGATGCGTGCCATGTCCAGCCAGTTGATCGCGCCGATCGCGATGAAGATCAGCAGGATGTTGCGACCGAAGAAGACCATCAGCAGGATGACGAAAAACATGAAGGGCATCGCGTAGAGAATGTCCACGATGCGCATCATCAGGTTATCGACGCGCCCACCGAGGTAACCCGCCGTGGCGCCCCAGGAAATGCCGATGATCAGGCTGACCAGGGTGGCGACCACGCCGATCAGCAGCGAGATGCGACCGCCGTGCAGGGTACGGACGAACAGGTCGCGCCCCACCGGGTCGGTGCCGAAGTAGTGCTGGGTGCTCAGGCTGGGCGGCTCCGAGACGTGATCCCAGTCGGTGTAGTCGAAATCGTAAGGTGACAGCAGCGGCCCCAGCAGCACGGCCACGGTCATCAGGATCAGCACCGCACCGGCGACCAGCGCCGCGCGATTGCGTTTGAGCCGGCGCCAGGCGTCGTACCACAGGCTTCGGCCCTGCACTTCCTGCGCCGCCATCACGGTATCCAGGGTGGTCTCAGTCATAGCGCACCTTCGGATCCAGGGCACCGTAGAGCAGGTCGACGATGAAGTTGAACAGGATGATGAGCAGGCCGTAGAAGATGACCACACCCATCACGAGGGTGTAATCACGGTTCAGCGCGCCCTGCACGAAGTAGCGGCCGAGACCCGGAATGCCAAAGATCTTCTCGATCACGACCGAACCGGTGATCACGGCGGCGGTGGCCGGGCCCAGATAGGACAGCACCGGCAGGAAGGCGGGGCGCAGCGCATGACGGAATATGATGCGCGCCTCGGACAGGCCCTTGGCCCGCGCGGTGCGGATGAAGTTGCTGCGCAGCACCTCGATCATGGACCCCCGCATCAGACGGGAGACATAGGCGATCTGCGGCAGGGCCAGGGCGATCACCGGCATCACCACTTCACCGAAGCCCTTGCCCTCCCAGCCGCCGGCCGGCAACCAGCCCAGGGTGACCCCGAACAGCAGGATCAGCAACGGCGCGACCACGAAATTCGGGATGGAGATACCGGTCATGGCCACGGTCATCACGGTGTAATCCGTCGCCCGGTTCTGCCGCAGCGCCGCGATGATGCCGAAGCTGCAGCCGAACAGCAGCGCCAGCAGCATGGCGAAGCCGCCGATCTGCAGCGACACCGGAAAGCCCGATGCGATCAGCTCGTTGACGGTGAATTCCTTGTACTGGAAGGATGGACCGAAATCCCCGCTGGCGATCTGCAGCAGGTAACGGCCGTACTGTTGCACCAGCGGCTCGTCCAGATGATAGGCCGCGTTCAGATTGGCCTCGATCTCCGGCGGCAGGGCCCTTTCGGTATCGAATGGCCCGCCCGGAGCGATCCGGATCATGAAAAAGGCCAGAGTGATCAGGACCAGCAGGGTCGGCACGGCGCCGAGCAGGCGCCTGAGCGCGTAACGGATCATTGTGGTGAACTCCCCCGGACGCCGCAGCGCCCGCTGTCTGGCGCGGCCATCATTTCAGTATCCGCCAGTTCTTCGAAAATTGATGGTCCATGATATTGGACTCGTAGCCACCAATCTTGCGGCTGACCATGTGCTTGCTGACATAGAAATAGACCGGGATGATCGGCTGGTCCTCCAGCATGATCCGCTCGGCCTGTTCCAGGATCTCCCGGCGACGGTCAAAGTCGGTCTCGATCGAGGCCAGGTGCATCAGTTCATCGTATTCCGGATTGTTGTAACCGGGATCATTGATGCCATGCTTGGAGTGCATCAGTTCGGCGAAGGTGTAGGGATCGTTGTAGTCGCCAATCCAGCCGGCGCGGAAGACCTGGGTCACCCGTTTCTGCTTGCGCGTTTCCAGAAAGACCTTCCATTCCTGGTTGACCAGGGTGGCGAGCACGCCGAGGTTCTGCTTCCACATCGCCGCCAGCGCGATGGACACCTTCTTGTGATTCTCGCTGGTGTTGTAGCGGATTTCGATGCGCAGCGGGTTGTCGGGGCCGTAACCGGCCTCGGCGTAGAGGCGCCGCGCCTCTGCCAGCTGCTTTTCCTTGGGCCAGGAAGCCCACTCCGGCACCTGGCTCGTGTAGTTGCTGATGCCGTCCGGGATCCATGAATAGGCCGGGCGTTCGCCGAGCTTGGTCACCTTCTCGACGATGATCTCGCGGTCGATGGCCATGGCCAGGGCCCGGCGCAGCTTGGGGTTGTCCTTGAACGGCGGTTTGGTGACATTGAAACCGAAATAGTAGGTGCCGAGATAGGTCGCGACATTGAACTCGTCCGGCATGTTTTCCCGGATCCACTCGACCTGACCGGTGGGCACCTCATTGGTGTAGTGCAACTCGCCGGCCCGGAAACGCTTGAGTTCCGAGGACTGGTCCTCTGTGGCGTAGTAGATGACCTTGTTGATCACCGTGTTGGCGTTGTCCCAGTAGTGCGGATTGCGCTCCAGCACGATGTGGGACTGCACCACCCAGTCGGTGAGCTTGTAGGCGCCATTGGACACCAGGTTGCCCGGCCGGGCGAAACGGTCGCCGAACTTCTCCACGTTGCGCCGGTTCAGCGGATAGGTGGAGGAGTGGGTCAGCAGACCCAGGAAATAAGGGGTCGGTGCCTTGAGGGTGATCTCCAGGGTCATGTCGTCGATGGCGCGCACGCCCAGCTTTTCCGGGGGCAGCTCGCCAGCGATCACCGCTTCGGCATTCTGGATCGAGGACAGGATCTGCGAGTACTTGGAGAGGGTTGCCGGGTCGGCGCTGCGCCGCAGTCCATAGACGAAGTCGTGCGCCGTCACCGGGTCGCCGTTGGACCACCTGGCCTGCGGGCGCAGGTGGAAGGTGTAGACGGTCCCGTCCTCGCTGACCTCCCAGCGTTGCGCCGCACCCGGAATCAGATCGCCATTGGGCGCTTCTCCGACCAGCCCTTCATACAGATCCCGCTGGATATTGGACGAGGGCACCCCTTCTGCCTTGTGCGGATCCAGGGTCTGCGGCTCCGCGCCATTGCCCTTGTGCAGGACCTGCTTGGCGGCCAGTTCCTCGGCAATGGCCGCCCCGCTCAGGCTCAGGGCCAGGGCGGACAGCAGGACGCGCTTGCGAATTGTGCTAGTCATGGCTTGCGATCACTCGTATTTCCCGATTCATCATCATGGGTCTCAGGCGCCTGTGCATGCTTGTTCTCCTGGATCCAGCGATCAACCCGCGCTTCCAGCACCTTCAGGGGCAGTGCGCCTTCGCTCAGGACGAAGTCATGGAAGCGGCGGATATCGAAGGCGTCGCCCAGGGCGGCGCGGGCGCGGGCTCGCAGTTCGGTGATCTTGAGCTGGCCGATCTTGTAGGCCAGGGCCTGACCGGGCATCACCAGATAGCGATTCACTTCGGCTTCGATGCGCACCGGCCCACGCCCGGTATTGGCCTCGAAGAAATCCATTGCCTGCTGACGGCTCCATCCCAGTGCATGCATGCCAGTGTCCACCACCAGGCGGATTGCGCGCCACATTTCGAAGGTGAGCGCGCCAAAGCGGTCTGCCGGGGTCTGATAGAAACCCATCTCCTCACCGAGGCTTTCCGCGTAAAGACCCCACCCCTCAATGTAAGCGGTGAAACCACCATGGCGGCGGAAGGCGGGGAGCCCTTCCAGTTCCTGGGTCAGGGCCAGCTGGAAGTGGTGCCCGGGCACGGCCTCATGCAACAGCAGGGCCTCCATTTCATAGCGGGGGGATTCGGCGAGGCGCGCAGTGTTCACCCGGAAGATGCCCGGGCGACCATTTTCCGCCGATCCGCGCAGGTAGTAGGCGCCGGAGCGGCCTGACGCCTCGTGTGCCGGAATGGCCTCGATGCCGTAAGGCAGGGTCGGATATCGACCAAACAGCTTGACCAGCGCCGCATCGGCCTGCTTGGCCAGGGCCCGGTAGTCCCGCACCATGCTGTCGCCGTCGGTGTAGAACTGGCGCTTGTCGCGAGCCAGGTGCCGGGCAAAACCGCGGATGTCCTGCTTGTCATAGCCGGCCTCGCGCATCACCGCATACATTTCCTGCCGGATGCGCTCGACCTCCGCCAGACCCAGTTCGTGGATCTGCTGCGGGCTCAGGTCCGTGGTGGTCATCTTGCGGACGCGCCAGGCGTACCAGGCTTCCCCCTGTGGCAGCTGGTTCAGGCCCGTGGCCTCAACCGCACCCGGAATGTATTCCTCGCGCAGAAAAGCGGCAAACTCCCTCAGCGCGGGCTTGACCTGCTGACGAAAGATTTCCAGTGCCCGGGCCCTGCCGCTCGCCGCGAGTTCCGGCGGCAGCTTGTCCAGCGGCTTGAGCAAGGGGCTGTCCTCATCCCGCGCCGGCATGAGGCCATCGACCTGGTCCGGCACCTTGTCCAGGGTGACCCTGGGCCAGGTGACTCCCTGCTCGAGCCCCTGACGCAGGTTTTGCGTCCCGCCGGCCAGCTTGTCGGAAATCCCCTGCAGGCGATTGAGGTAATCATCCAGCTGGCCGGCATTGAACAGCGGCATGGCGTCCAACGCGTGGGCCAGGCCGGAGTGGATGCCGTACATCGGATTGACCTGCAGCAGTTCGCCGGGAAAATCATGGCCGGCGACGTCAATCTCCGTTTCATAGAGGAACAGGTCCAGATTCAGCTGCTGGGCCGGACTCAGCGCCTCGCGATCGATGCTGCGCGCGACGTCCAGCGTGCGCTTCTGCAGCGCTTGGAACGCATCAACCGCGGCCACCCGCGGGTCGGACCAGCGCGCGCCCTGCCCCGGGTAACCGACAAATGTCGCCCATTCGGGGCTGATCCGCATCATCCACTCCCAGTGCGCCTGCAGCAAACGCTCCAGGACCTGCTCCGGGTCGCGGGCACCG
>JBFKIN010000106.1:0-8373 GCA_041632255.1 Oceanococcus sp.
TCGCCAGCCTGCTCCTGGCGGTGGTCCTGCCGGCTGCGGCCCAGAACCAGCTGGGCATGGACATCGTCGGCGACGACGATGCCGCCTTCGGCCTGCTGATCTCCAACTGGATGGAGGACGAGCAGTCGCGCCTGTTCGCTCCGGGCTTCATCGAGGAAAAACCCGAGACACTGGACCCCTGGATGCTGGACATGCACCTGCAGGCGCTGGATGCAGTGGGGCCCGCGCCGCGGGCGGCAGCAGGGCGCTGACTCCACCCCAGAAACAGAAACGGCGCCTTGCGGCGCCGTTGTCTTTGAAGCTGGTGGGCGGCACAAGATTTGAACTTGTGACCCCTGCCGTGTGAAAGCAGTGCTCTACCCCTGAGCTAGCCGCCCGTTGCGGCCCCTCGCGCAAGCGAGGGGGCGCGTAATTTACCTGTCCTGGCCTGGAAAGACAATAGGCCTACATGGCCGGCTTGATGCCCAGCGCGGCGAAGCCCTTGGTTTCGAAGTTCTGCTGGAACATGGCCTTGAGTTCCTTGGCCTTGGCTTCGTAAGCGGCCTGGTCGGCCCAGCCATTGCGCGGATCCAGCAGTTCATCTTCGACACCCGGGCAGCTGCGCGGCATCTTCAGTCCGAAGATGGGATGGACGTCGTATTCCATGTCATCGGCATGCAGGTCCCCGGCCAGTGCGGCATTGAGCATGGCGCGGGTGGCCTGGATGGAGATGCGCTTGCCCTCGCCGTACCCGCCGCCGGTCCAGCCGGTGTTCAGCAGTACGCAGTGCACCTTGTACTTGTCGACCTTGTCGACGAGCAGCTTGGCGTAGACCGAGGGCGGACGGGCCATGAAGGGCGCGCCGAAACAGGCGGAAAAAGCCGCCTTGGGTTCGGTGACGCCCACTTCGGTCCCGGCCAGCTTGGAGGTGAAGCCGGACACGAAGTGATAGATCAGTTCCTCGTCATCCAGGATGGACACCGGCGGCAGCACGCCGAAAGCATCGGCGGTCAGCAGCACCAGCGTGTTGGGATGCGGGCCGCTGGCCCCCGGAGCGACACCGGGATTGCAGGTCAGCGGGTAGGAAAAACGCGTATTTTCGGTGATGGATCCATCGGTGAGATCCAGCTCCTGCGGGTCCGTCTCGTCCAGCGGACGACCGGGCAGCGCGGGCACGTTCTCGATCAGGGTGCCGCGCATGGACAGGGCCGCGGCGATCACCGGCTCGGCGTCCTTGTTCAGGTCGATCAGCTTGGCGTAGCAGCCGCCCTCGAAGTTGGACACGCCCTCGTCGGTCCAGGCGTGCTCGTCGTCACCGATCAGCAGACGATCCGGGTCGGCCGACAGGGTGGTCTTGCCGGTGCCGGACAGGCCGAACAGGATGGCCGAATGGCCGTCCTTGCCGATGTTGGCTGAGGCGTGCATCGGCATTTCGCCGCGCTCCGGCAACAGGTAGTTCATCACCGTGAACATGGCCTTCTTGTTGATGCCGCAGTAATCAGCACGGCCCAGAACCAGCACCCGGCGATTGCGGAAGTCCAGGATAACCACGCGGTTGGACCCGGTGCCGTCACGGGCCGGATCGCAATGGAAGCTGGGCACGTTGAGGATGGTCCAGCGCTTGGCCTCCTCGTTCTCCACGCCCGGCACATCGTCGACGAACATGTTCTCGATGAACATGGCGTGCGCCGCATACTCGCCGACAAAACGCAGCGGAATGGCGTAGCTGGGGTTCCAGCCGGCGAACTGATCGGTCACGTACATCTGGCCGCCGCGGGCGTTCAGGTGTTCGATGACCCGCGCATACAGGTCGTCAATCCGGGCCGGGTCGAAGCGCTTGAGATCGTCCTTCCACCAGATCTTGTCCTCGACTTCCGGCCAGGCCACGGCGAAGGTGTCCTTGACCGGCCGGCCGGTGCATTCCGGGTCGGTGTAGAAGATCAGCGGGCCATGGACCCCGAGCTTGGTGGCGAAGGCCTTCTGCGCATCATCCGGGCCGTCCTCCACGACACGGCCACGATCGTTCTGCAGCGCTTCGTGGAACAGTTCTTCCTTGCTCAGGCGGTACTTGAGCGTGACGTTGTGCAGTCCCAGCTGCTGCTTCAGATCTTCGGCAATTCCCATTCTGATTCCGTACCCTTCAGATAAAAAAAACGCCAGGCACGGGCCTGGCGCGGTTCTACTGACTGTTGCCCTGCGTGATCGGCAGGCGCAACTCGCCCCCGGCAATCAGCGGCATCGTCTTGATTACAGCGATACGATCCAAATGCATGGGGCCAGTCAAACAGAAATAGTCGGCCAGGCTTTGGCCAACGGAAACCGGGAATTTTAGCGCATTTGCACCAGTTTGGGCGCATGATCGCTGCCATAGCGGCGGGGCCTTCCCGGCGCGGCCTGTGTCACAATGCCAGACACGGGCCTGAAGCAGAGATTGCGCTCTTCCACTGACATGCCTTGTCCTCCGCTCATGCGGCGAATTCACAGACTGCCGCGCTGTCTTCTGCCGCTGCTTCTGCTGGCCATCACCGGCTGCGTCAGTTACCAGGTTCCGGACGCGGACTATCAGCCCTTCAACCGGGCCCTGCATCAGCATGTCCGGCATATCGGCATCCTGACGCCGGGCGTGGCGGAGGATCTTCAGGTCCGCATCGTCAACCCGGCGGAGAACAACCTGCCCCTGCTCGGCCCACTGGTCGCCGAAGGCGTGGCGGCTTCGCGATCCAGCCGTCTGGAGGCCCTGACCGCGCAGCAGGGGTTCCGTCAAGGCCAGACCATGCTGGACAGCTTGCGCAAGACCCTTGAGCGGGCGGGCTACACGGTCAGCCACATTGAACTGGACCGGCCGGAGGCGCGTTTCGTACGCCGCTACCAGGACTACCCGGCAGTCGATGCCCTGCTTGATGCCTATGGCACCCACGCCGGCTACTACGCGGCGGGCAGTTCCACCCCGTTCCGGCCCACCGTGTTCATGGGGGTGCGCCTGGTGGACGCCCGCACCAGGACTGTCCTGTTTTCGGATTCCTTCGTCTACAACCCCATCGGCGACACCGGCGACGCCATTACCCTCCAGGCGGACGCGGCCTACGCCTTCACGTTCTACGATGACCTGGAAGCGGCGCCAGACAAGGCGGTGGAAGGCCTGAAGCAGGGTTATCAGGCCATCGCCGACAAACTGGGAGTGCTGTTGCGATGAGCCTGCGCCGACTGTTCGCGATCCTGCCGCTGGCTGCCCTCGTCAGCGCTTGCGAAACCTTGCCAAGCCGGGCCGACGGCTGCCTGGCCGAATTCAACCCACGCGGCGCCAAGACCTTGAAGGTGAACCGGAGTTCGAGCTGGAACCTGCGCATCTACGAGGATGCACCCTGCCGCAAGAACGCCGACGGCAGCGAAAGCAGCTACCAGATTCTGGCCCTGGACGGGTACGAACAGCCCTATTACGTCCAGGTCCTGAGCCTGACCAGCCGTGACCGGGAGTTGTTCGCCCCGGTGGTCGCCGCACTCGATGCCGATGCCAGGGTCACCCGCTGGATTCCCTCCGAGCGATGGGTCTACCGTGGCGATCGTCTGACCGCCAGCCTGTTCTTCAATGCCGAAAACGCCCGGGATCGCTACCTTGTCGTGATGTCCAATCCGCTCAAGGTGGGCCAGACGGTCAAACAGCGGCTGCAGGAACAGGAAAGGACCTCGCTGCTGATCGCGTCCTGGTACGGCGGCGACGACCGCGAACTCAACCTCAAGCTGACGCGCTATGGCCAGGTTCAACTCAAGGCCCGGCGCGACCCCAGCGTGGAATAGGCCTGCCAGGTGGCTGGCGGCACCGGCCGGCGCCCTGGCTTGTCCGGCCCGCCAGCAAGGACATACAGTGCTGGCGGCCCCAACCGGACGATGCCCATGAACCCCTGTCTGCACGCCTGCGCCCTGTCATGCCTGCTGCTGTTCACCAACCCCGGCGCCGCCAAGGTCCTGGCGCGTGCCGACTCCGGCTTTTTGCTGGAGAACACGATCGAGGTGCCGGTCACGCCCGAGCGGGCCTGGCTGGCCCTGGTGAACGAGGTCGGTCTGTGGTGGCCCGCGGGACACTCCTGGTTCGGCAAGGCGGAAAACTTCCGCATCGAGCCGCGCGCCGGCGGCTGCTTCTGCGAAATCGACGGTGCGCGACAGGTCGAGCACATGCGCATCACCCATGTGAATCCCGGCCAGCGCCTGCGCATGCTCGGCGGCCTGGGACCGCTGCAGGGCATGGGCCTGCATGGCGCGCTGGACTGGATTTTCGAAGCCACCGAGGCGGGCACGCGCCTCACCCTTCGCTATCAGGTCGGTGGCTACACCCCGGAGCCGCTGGGGGAATTCATCGATGTGGTCGACCGGGTACAGGCCGAGCAGCTGGGCGGCCTGGCCCGGCACCTGAGCGCCAGCCCCTGATGCCGCCCTGGCGGGGCGGCGCCTTGCGCACTCACCGCTCGACGAAGGTTTCGAAGCCGCCCCAGAACATGCGCGCGGCATCGAAGGGCAACTGCTGCGGGTCCATGCCGGCCAGACGCGGGTCGCTCATGGCCGCCGCGTTGACCCGGTCCCGGTCGGCCCGCGAGGCATAAGTGATCCAGGCAAAGATCACCACCTCGTCATCCTGCAGTTGAACGGCCTGCGGGAAGGAGGTCAGCCTGCCCGGCTGCACGTCATCCGCCAGGCACTCCATGTACTCCAGCGCGCCATGCTCGCGCCAGACCTCGCCGGCCCGCTCCGCCAAACGGCGGTAGGCCTCCAGGTTCCGCTTCGGCACCGGCACAATGAATCCATCCACGTAGCGACTCATGACCGCCTCCTTGTTGCACGAGGGCCCCGAAAAGGGGTCGGCACCGTCATCTTAGACCCGTAGCGGCGGCGGAGCACTGGAACGTCCGGCCCTGTCGGCCCGTCCTGCAGGGGCTCAGACGGCGCCTGCGGCCCGCTTGCCCCGCGAGGCATGAAACTGTCTATAATGACAGTCATGACTTCCACCAGTCTCACCCGACGCCAGCAGCAGATCCTGGACCTGATCCGGGCCCACATGGCCACACATCAGGTCCCGCCCACCCAGGCGGAGATCACCGCGGCGATGGGCTTTCGCTCGCGCACCGCGACGGTGGACCACCTGAGGGCGCTGGAGAGAAAGGGGGCGCTGGAACTGGTGGCCGGCAGCTCACGCGGCATCCGCCTGCTGCAGGGCGCCGACCCGGGCCTGCCGCTGATCGGCCGGGTGGCGGCCGGCCTGCCGATCCTGGCGGTGGAGAACATCCAGTCACGCCATCTCGTCGACCCGACCCTGTTCCGGCCCCGCGCCGATTATCTGCTGCAGGTGCGCGGCGAGAGCATGATCGAGGCCGGCATCGCCGATGGCGACCTGCTGGCCGTGCATCAGAGCCCGGAGGCCAGCAACGGCCAGATCGTGGTCGCCCGGCTGGATGACGAGGTCACGGTCAAGCGCTACAGTCGCCGCGGGCCCATCGTCACCCTGGCCCCGGCCAATCCCGATTTCACCCCGATCCGGGTCGATCTGCGCGAGCGCGAACTGCACATCGAAGGCCACATGGTCGGCCTGATCCGCCCCCGCCCGTGAACGACGCGGTCGAGGCCCTGCTGCGCGACCCCCGGATCTGGCGCGGCCGCGCTACCCCGACCCTGCGTGGCCAACGCACCGGTTTCGCCGCCCTGGACCGCGCCCTGCCCGGCCGCGGCTGGCCGCCGGGCAGCCTCATCGAGCTGTTGCCCCGACAGCCCGGCATTGGCGAGCTGGCGCTGCTGCTGCCGGCTCTGCGCGGCGCGACACAGAGCTGGGTGGCGCCGCCCTGGATCCCCTATGCGCCGGCCCTGGCCCGCGCCGGCATTGCGCTGGAGCGGCTGCTGGTCGTGCAACCCGAGCGCCCAGGCGATGCACTGTGGGCACTGGAGCAGATTCTGCGGGCGGGCACCAGCAGCCATGTGCTGGGCTGGGACAACGGTGCCGACATGCGCAGCCTGCGCCGCCTGCAGCTGGCCGCGGAACACGGCGGTTGCCGCCTGTTCCTGTTCCGGCCCGCGCAGCAGGCCACCCAGGCTTCGCCAGCGACACTGCGGCTCTATCTGGAGCCGGCCGATGGCGGCCTGTACCTGCGCATTCTCAAATGCCGTGGCGGCGAGCCTGCGGCAATGATTCTGGAATTCGACAATGACACCTCTGTGGCTGTGCATCGAGCTGCCGCAGCTGCCGCTGGAGGCGCTGCCGGCCGCGCCGCCTGAGCGCCCGGTCGCGGTGCTGGATGCGGCGCGGCGAGTGCTCACCGTCAACCCGGCTGCGCAGGACCTTGGCGTCGTGCCCGGCATGCCGGCCGGCAGTGCCCAGGCGCTGGCACCGGCCCTGCGCTGCCTGTCCCGTCAGCCGCAGGCCGAGCGGCAGGCCCTGGAAGGCCTGGCGGCCTGGAGCCTGCGCTACAGCTCCTGGATCTGTCTGGCGCCGCCAGCGGCCCTGCTGCTGGAGATCGGCGGCAGCCTGAAGCTGTTCGGGCCGGCCGAGCGGCTGCGCAGGCTGGTCGCCGAGGGTCTCACGGGCCTCGGCCATCGCGCCCGCCTGGGCATCGCTCCCACCGCGCGCGGCGCGCAGGTGATGAGCGGTAACGAATCCATCGCGCTGGACCTGCACACGCTGCGGCAGCAGCTGGACAACCTGCCACTGGAGAAACTCGGCTGGGACGTGGCGACCACCCGGGCGATCCGGGCCGTGGGTGTGCGCACGATCGGCGAGCTGCTGGCCCTGCCGCGGACCGGCCGCAACCTGCGCTATGGGACGCAGCAGAGCCGCGAGCTGGACCAGTTGCTGGGCCGCGTCGCCGATCCGCGTCCGGCCTTCCGTCCGCCCCGGCGCTACCAGCGGCGGCTGGAACCGGCGCAGGAAACCCGCGACAGCCAGGCCCTGGTGCCCGGCTTCGAGCGCCTGTTCCACGATCTGGCCGTCCGGCTGACCGGCCACGACTGCGGCATCACCGGCCTGGACATCCGCCTGCTGCACGCGCACCGGGCCCCGACCGTCTTTGAGTTGGGCCTGCGCGCCCCCAGTCGTGATCCGGCCCGCTGGCTGGCCCTGCTGCAGGAGCACTTTCAGCGCCTGGCGCTGCCCGCCGAGGTGCGTGCCATCGAATTGGTCGCCGGGCACTTCGTCAGCCTCGGCCGCACCCAGACCCAGCTCTGGCATGAGCCGGGCGCGCAGGACGAACAGGATCTTCTGGAACGCCTCGCCGCCCGCCTCGGACCTTCGACGCTCTACGGCCTCGGCAGCTGCCAGAGCCACGCCCCGGAGCAGGCCTGGACCCGCACGGCGGCCGGTGCCGGCCACGATGCGGCCGCCGACGCGCGACCACGCCCGCTGTGGCTGCTGCCAACGCCGGAAGCCATCGACTACGCGCAGCTGCAACGACTCGACGGCCCGGAGCGGCTGGAAACCCGCTGGTGGGGGGAGGACTGCCGCCGCGACTACTACCGCGCCCGCGACCGGCAGGGCCGACGGCTGTGGGTATTCCGCGCCCACGACCAGCCCGGCACCTGGTTCGTGCACGGCGTGTTCGGCTGAGCGGCGGGCTGCGCCCCCCATCCTGGCCGGGCCCGCGCACAACGCGCCTGCGGGCGGTGGCATGCCTCACACCACCCCGCGCCGCCACGCAACAGCCCGCGTCGCTCCTGCTTCCCTGGCCAGCGCGTTGTCCGGCAGGATGGCGGCCCGAGCGGCTACCATCGGGCAGACGCCTGCCTGCACGGGAGACCCCATGCTCTTCATCTTCGAAGTCCACATTCGCCCCGGCCACAGCGCCGATCAGTACGCCCGGGCCTGGGTCGAGGCCAGCCGCATCATCCAGCAGGCGCCCGGCGCCCGCGGCACCCGGCTGCACCGCAAGATCGGCGATCCGAACGTACTGCTGGCCATCGCCAGCTGGGAGTCCAAGGCCGCTCGCGACGCGATGGAAGCCCACCCCAGCGACCAGGTTCGCCACATCATCGCGGGCCAGGCCCCTTACGTGGATATCAAGCTGATCGGCGAGTTCGAGGCGCCCGACTGGATCGTCGAACCGACCGGGACCCCAGCGGCCAGTCAATAGCCATGAACTATGAATCTAATCTAAATTAATCATTTTTCATTATCGCCTGGCGCCCTTATCCTGATGTTTCATTCGAACAGGACGCCGACATGGCCAAGACCAAGACCGGCACCCCGGCACCCGCCATCAACATCGGCATCTCCCAGGCCGACCGCAAGAAGATCGCCAAGGGCCTGTCCGCCCTGCTGGCCGACAGCTACACGCTGTACCTGATGACCCACAACTTCCACTGGAACGTCACCGGCCCGCAGTTCACCAGCCTGCACAACATGTTCATGGAGCAGTACACCGA
>JBFKIN010000107.1:0-8320 GCA_041632255.1 Oceanococcus sp.
CTACATCAATTCCGCGGCAGACCTGAAGGGCTTCTGCGGCCGGCATGGCGGGGTCGTCTGCACCTCGAGCAATGCCGAGGGCATCCTGAACTGGGCCTTTTCCCAGCGCGAGAAGGTCCTGTTCTTCCCGGATCAGCACCTTGGCCGCAATACCGGCTACCGCATGGGTATTCCGCTCGAGGATATGGTGGTCTGGGATTTCGACCAGCCACAGGGCGGTCTCAGCCGTGATGAGATCGAGAAGGCGAAAATCATTCTGTGGAAGGGGTTCTGCTCGGTGCATCAGATGTTCAAGCCGGAGCATATCGACCGCTTCCGTGAGCGGACCCCGGACGGTCTGGTGATCAGCCATCCCGAGAACAGCTTCGAGGTCTGCCAGAAGTCGGATTACGTGGGCTCCACCGAAACGATCCTCAAGACCGTGCGCGCGGCCGAACCCGGCAGCCACTGGCTGGTGGGCACCGAGCTGAATCTGGTCAACCGTCTGCATCATGAGATGAAGCCCAAGGGCGTGCAGGTGCAATTCATGTCGCCGGTGGTGTGCATGTGCTCGACCATGTTCCGCACCGACCCCCAGCATCTGGCCTGGACCGTGGAGAATCTCGTGGCCGGCCAGATCGTCAATCAGATCAAGGTTCCCGAAGATGTCGCGAAGTACGCGCGCATCACGCTGGAACGCATGTTGAACGTTTCCTGAAACCCTCCAACGGATCACTGATGTACCAGAACTTCCCCGCGCTGCCCGACGCCGACCCCGAACTGTTCGCCACCATTGCCGCGGAGGCCCACCGCCAGGAAGAGCACATCGAGCTGATTGCCTCGGAAAACTATGCCTCGCCAGCGGTCATGCAGGCGCAGGGTTCGGTGCTGACCAACAAGTACGCGGAAGGCCTCCCAGGGCGCCGCTATTACGGCGGTTGCGAGCACGTGGACCAGGCGGAGGAACTGGCCCGCGAGCGGGTCAAGACGCTGTTCGGCGCCCGCTTCGCCAACGTGCAGCCGCATTCCGGTGCCCAGGCCAATGCGGCGGTGTTCCTGGCCCTGCTCCAGCCGGGCGACAAGTTTCTGGGCTTCTCGCTTGCCCATGGCGGGCACCTGACCCACGGCTCGCCGGTGAATTTCTCCGGCAAGCTCTATGTGCCGGTGCCCTATGAGCTCAATCCCGACACCGGCGAGATCGACTACGAGGCCCTGGAGGCCGCCGCCCGGCGCGAAAAGCCAAAGATGATTCTGGGCGGTTTTTCCGCCTACTCCCGGCACGTGGACTGGGCCCGCATGCGGGCGCTGGCGGATGAAATCGGCGCCTGGTTCATGGTCGATATGGCCCATGTGGCCGGCCTGGTCGCGGCCGGGGTCTATCCCAGCCCGCTGCCGCATGCCCATGTGGTCACCACCACCACGCACAAGACGCTGCGTGGCCCGCGTGGCGGCCTTATCCTGTCGGCCGAGGACGACGCCGAGCTGCACAAGAAGCTCAATTCGGCCGTGTTCCCCGGTACCCAGGGCGGCCCGCTCATGCATGTCATCGCGGCCAAGGCGGTGGCTTTTGGAGAGGCCCTGCAGCCCGGTTTCAAGACCTACCAGGAACTGGTGGTCAAGAACGCCCGGGCCATGGCCGAGGTGATGATCGAGCGGGGCTACAAGGTCGTGTCCGGCGGAACCGACAACCACCTGTTCCTGGTCGACCTGATCGGTCGCGAGACCACGGGCAAGGACGCGGAGGAAACCCTCGGTCGCGCCCACATCACCCTGAACAAAAATGCGGTGCCCAATGACCCGCGCTCGCCCTTCGTGACCAGTGGCCTGCGGATCGGTTCGCCGGCCGGCACCACGCGCGGCTTCGGAGAGGCCGAGATGCGCCAGATCGCCGGCTGGATCTGCGATGTGCTGGATGCACTGGAGAGCGGCGACGCCGAGCCGGTGGTCGAGCGGGTGCGCCGGGAGGCGGCGGCCCTCTGCGACCGGTTCCCGGTTTACGGCCCATCGGCCTGATTTCCCGGCAGGCCTGAGCGCCCGTCATGCAATGCCCCTTCTGTAACACGCCAGACACGCGCGTCGTGGATTCGCGGCTGGCGGCGGAGGGCTATCAGGTGCGGCGCCGGCGCGAATGCGGGCAATGTGGCGAGCGTTTCACGACCTTCGAAACCGCGGAACTGGTCATGCCGCTGGTGCGCAAGCGTGACGAAGTCGTGCAGCCCTTCGATGAGCAGAAGCTGCGCCGTGGAATCAATTTCGCGGTGTCCAAGACCCGGGTCTCTGCCGAACAGGTGGAGGCGGCGGTCGCTCACGTGATGCACAAGCTGCGTACCGCGGGTGAGCGCGAAGTACCGGCCCAGCAGATCGGTGACTGGGTGATGCAGGAGCTGCAGGAACTCGACCATGTGGCCTATGTGCGCTTCGCCGCGGTTTACAAGAACTTCAAGGATGTCGACGAGTTCCGGCGCGAAATCGAAAACCTGGAGATCGAGCCGGGTCCGGAACTGCGCCGGCGCCAGCTCAGCCTGATCGACCCGGCTGACGGCGGCAAACAGTGAGCGCCGGTTCGCACGCGGCCTGGATGGCGCGTGCCATCCGCCTGGCTGAGCGGGGGCTGCTGACCACCGCGCCGAATCCGCGGGTGGGGTGCGTGCTGGTCCGCGACGGGCGGGTGGTCGGCGAGGGCTGGCATCAGCGCGCCGGGGATCCGCATGCCGAGGTGCTGGCCCTGCGGGATGCCGGTGAGCAGGCCCGCGGCGCCACGGCCTACGTCAGCCTGGAACCCTGCAATCATCAGGGGCGTACGGGTCCCTGCAGCGAGGCCCTGATCGCAGCCGGCGTGAGCGCCGTGGCCTATGCCGCCGCGGATGAGGGGGCTGGCAGCGGGGGCGGCGCGCAGCGTTTGCGCGATGCCGGGATTGTGGTCGAAGGGGGGCTGCTGGCGGCGGAAGCCGAAGCGCTGAACCCGGGTTTCCACCGTCGACAGCGTGGCGGCCGAGCCTGGTTGCGCCTGAAGCTGGCGCAGAGCCTGGACGGGCGCAGTGTCCAGGCCAGCGGGCAGAGCCAGTGGATCACCGGCGAGGCTGCCCGCCGCGACGGTCATCGGTGGCGCGCGCGCTCCTGCGCCCTGCTGACGGGCATTGGCACCGTCCTGGCTGATGATCCGCAACTCACGCCTCGGCTGGACGGCGAGGCCTGCGCGCTGCCCCTGCGCGTGGTGCTCGACAGCCGTGGCCGCACGCCGGAGTCTGCGCGCCTGCGCAAGGACGGAAATTTTCTCATCCTTCACGGCCCCGGTGCCGGGCCTATCGACCGGGGTGAGGTCGTGGCGCAGGTGGCCGGTGGTCTGGACCTCTTTCACGTGCTCGAGGTACTGGGTCAGCGCGGTTGCAATGAACTCCTGGTTGAGGCCGGCCCGTCGCTCAGTGGCGCCTTCCTGCGCAGCGGGCTGGTGGACGAGTTGATTCTCTATCAGGCGCCCAGCCTGATTGGTGACGGCCTGCCTGGCGCGGCGCTGGGCGCCTTGCCCACGCTCGCGGAGCGACTCGATTTCACGGTGCTCGAGAGCAGGCGCATCGGCAATGACTGGCGTATCATCGCGCGTCCAAATTCAGGGACTTGAGAGATGTTCACGGGAATCATCGCCGGGCTGGGCCGGATCAGGGAGCGCCAGGCGATCGGTGGCGACGCCCGCTTTCTGATTGAAACCGGCAGTCTGCCCATGCCCGATCCGCAGCTTGGCGAGAGTATCGCGGTCAACGGTTGTTGCCTGACTGCACAGGGCTGGGAGGGCGATGCCTTCTGGGCGGACCTTTCGGCGGAAACCCTGAGACTGACCAGCCTGGGTGATCTTGAGCCCGGCAGCCTGGTGAACCTGGAGCGCGCGCTGGCGGCCGGAGAGCGCCTGGGCGGGCACATCGTGAGCGGCCACGTGGATGGTCTGGCGGAAGTCGTGGCTTGCCGGGACGAGGCGCGTAGCCGACAATTCGAGCTGGATGTGCCAGCGTCGCTGGCACGCTACATCGCACGCAAGGGCTCGGTCACGCTCGATGGCGTCAGCCTCACGGTCAACGACGTGAGCGGCAGCCGCTTCAGTGTCAACATCGTGCCGCACACCCAGGAGATGACCTCCATCTCCGGCTGGCAGGTGGGAAGCCGGGTCAATCTCGAAGTCGACGTCGTGGCCCGCTACCTGGAGCGCCTGCTCGAAGCCCGCAGCGAAATGGACAGCAATGAACAAGATTGAAGACATCATCGATGACATGCGCCAGGGGCGCATGGTCATCATCATGGATGACGAGGACCGCGAGAACGAGGGCGACATCGTCATGGCGGCGGAATTCGTTCGCCCGGAACATATCAATTTCATGGCCCGTTACGCGCGCGGCCTGATCTGTCTGACCCTGACCCGCGAGCGCTGCCGGCAGCTGCGCCTGCCGCTGATGGTCAACGACAATGCGGCTGCGCACGGCACCAATTTCACGGTGTCCATCGAAGCGGCGGAAGGGGTCACCACCGGCATCTCTGCGCATGACCGCGCCCACACCGTGAATGTGGCGGTCGCGCGGGACGCCCGTCCCGACGATGTTGTGCAACCGGGCCACATTTTCCCGCTGATGGCCGAACCCGGCGGCGTGCTCGCGCGCGCCGGCCATACCGAGGCGGGTTGCGACCTGGCCCGGCTGGCCGGCTGCCGTGAGCCGGCGGCGGTAATCGTTGAAGTCCTCAACGAGGACGGCAGCATGGCCCGGCGGCCCGATCTGGAAAAATTCGCCGCCGAGCACAACCTGAAGCTGGGCACCATCGCCGATCTGATCCGCTACCGCCTGCAACGGGACCATTCCATCGAGCGGGTCTGCGAATCCATGGTGAATACCGCGCACGGCGAGTTCCGTCTGGTGGTCTACGAAGACTCGGTCGACAACACCGTCCACATGGCTCTGGTCAAAGGCGAGATTTCGCCGCAGCGTCCGACCATGGTGCGCGTGCACCTGCGCAACACCCTGTCCGATGTGCTCGGCGTGCAGCATGAAAGTTTCGGCTGGCCGCTCGACAACGCGCTGAAAATGGTCGCCGAGGCCGGCGAGGGCGTGGTCGTGGTGCTACGCAAATGGGAAACGCCACAGGCTCTGGTCAAACAGGTGATGGGTCTGGGCAAGACCGAGGCCCAGAGTTCCGAGGAGGATGTCCAGGATCTGCGCACTTACGGCATCGGCGCGCAGATTCTGACCGATCTGGGCGTGCAGAAGATGCGCGTGCTGTCCGCACCCAAGCGCATGCACGCCATCTCGGGCTTTGACCTCGAGGTCGAGGAATACGTACAGGTGGACAATCAATGAAGCGCATCGAACCGACCGCCGACGCCTTTGGCGAGGACTGTTTCGCCATTATCAGCACGCAGTGGAACCCGACCGTGGTTGATTCGCTGGTGGACGGCGCGGAGCGCACCCTGCTCGCACGCGGGGTTGCGGCCGACAATATCGAGCAGTTCATCGCCCCGGGCGCATTCGAGATTCCCGTGGTCGCCGCCCGTCTGGCCACGACAGGTCGGTATGCAGGCATCATCGCCCTGGGCGCCGTGATCAAGGGCGATACGGCGCATTTCGAATATGTGGCTGGCGAATGTGCCCGAGGCATCGGCGATGTGGCCCTGGAATTCGGCCTGCCGGTGGGCTTTGGCGTGCTTGCGACCTACAACCTGGAGCAGGCCCTGGAGCGGGCGGGGCCCAACGACGAGAACAAGGGCGTGGAAGCGGCCTCGGCGGTGCTGGATACGGTCAATCTGCTGCGGGCGGTGCATGGATAAGGCACGCATGAGCGGCCGCCGCGGCTCGCGCTACGGCGCGGTGCAGGCGGTCTACCGCTGGCTGATGAATCAGGTCGAACTCGGTACCCTGTGGCGTGAAGTGAGCCAGTGGGAGCACATGGAGCGGGCCAATCAGGACATGCTGCGCGCGTTGGTCCACGGCACCATCACGGCAGCGGATAATCTGGATGAGCGGATCGCGGCCCATATCGACCGGCCGCTGGCCCAGCTGGATCCGATGGAGCACGCGGTGCTGCTGGTGGGTGCCTATGAGCTTCTCGAATCTCCCGAGCTGTCCAAGCGCATCGTGATCAACGAGGCGGTGGAGCTCTCCAAGCTGTTCGGGGCGAGTCAGGCCCATCGTTATGTCAATGGCGTGCTGGACAAGCTCGCGGCCGAGCTGCGTCCGCACGAGGACGCTTGAACGAGTTCGAGCTCATCGAGCGCTATTTCCGGCGCCCTCCCCAGGCTGACTGGTGTCTTCTGGGCGTGGGCGATGATGCAGCGGTGATCCGGCCGCCGCATGGGGAAGAACTGGTCATCTGCAGCGATACCCTCGTCGCGGGGCGGCACTTCCCGGAGGCGACGGCCCCGGCCGACATCGGCTGGAAGGCCCTGGCGGTCAACCTCAGCGATCTGGCCGCCATGGGCGCACGGCCCCTGGGCTGCCTGCTCAATCTCAGCCTGCCCGAGGCGGATGAGTCCTTTGTCGAGGGTTTTGCCAGCGGCTTCTTCTCTCTGGCGGCCAAGCACGGGGTCGAGCTGGTCGGCGGGGACACCACCCGCGGACCGTTGTGCATCAGCGTCACGGTTTTCGGGGCGGCCAAGGCCTCCCGGTTGATGCGGCGGGATGCGGCGCGCCCTGGCGACATCATCGCGGTGGAAGGCCGCCTGGGCGGAGCCGCGCTTGCCCTGCGTCAGGGTGACCAGGCCTCGTCGTCGGTGCGCGATTGCCTGAACCGGCCGCGTCCGCTGATCGAGGCGGGTCTGCTCCTGGCTGGTACCGCTCATGCCGCCATCGATGTCTCGGATGGCCTGGCCGCGGACCTGAATCACATTCTCGTGGCCAGCGGGGTTGGCGCCCGTCTTGAGCTGCCGCAGCTGCCCCTGCATCCCGAAGTGGTGGCGCAGGATCTGGAACTGGCCCGCCAACTGGCACTGGCAGGGGGGGACGACTACGCCCTCTGCGTCACCCTGGATGCGGACGACTGGGAGGAACTGGATCGCCACCCGGGACTGTCCTTGCGCCGCATCGGAGAGATTACCGAGTCACCAGGCCTGGTCGCTGTCGATGAAACGGGCGCCGAGGGGCCGCTGGAGCCGGCCGGCTTCCGGCACTTCTGATGCATCCGGGGCCACGACAGGTCTTTTCCGATCCGGTCCTCTGGCTGGCCTTCGGTTTCGGCAGCGGACTTTCGCCGCGCGCTCCCGGTACCGCAGGAACCGTTGTCGCGCTGCCGCTGGTCTGGGCCGCCCTGGCGGGCCTGCCGGGCTGGGGTTTCGTATTGCTGACCGCGCTGCTGAGTCTGGTGGGTGTGCCGATCTGCGGGGCAGCCTCCAGCCGCCTGGGTGTGCACGACCACGGTGGCATCGTCTGGGACGAGTTTGCCGGCCTGTTCGTCACTGCGCTGCCGCTGGCTCTGCTGCCGTCCTTCGCGGAGCCGCTGTGGCTGCAGTTGCTGCTTGCCTTTGTCTGGTTCCGGCTGTTCGACGTGCTCAAGCCCTGGCCCATCCGCTGGCTGGATCGGCAGGTGCATGGTGGTCTGGGCATCATGCTGGACGATCTGCTGGCCGGGGTCTTCGCCGCGCTGGCGCTGTGGGGCAGCCTCCTGCTGATTTAGCCGGGCCGGGGAAAAGCGGGTAAAGTAGCCGGCTTTTTCGCCCCAGACCGCGATCATGCTGCGCATCCACAACAGCCTCACCGGCCGCAAGGAAGACTTCCATCCGCTCACCCCGGGCAAGGTGGGTCTGTATGTCTGCGGCGTGACGGTCTACGACTACAGCCATCTGGGGCACGCCCGTTTCCTGCTGGTCTTTGATGCCGTGGTGCGCCACCTGGAGGCCAGCGGCCTGGCCGTGCACTACGTCCGCAACATCACCGACGTGGACGACAAGATCATCGTGCGCGCGGCCGAGACCGGCGAGGCCATCGACGATCTGACCGCCCGCTATACCCGCTATTTCCATGAGGATTGCGCGGCGCTGGGACTGCGCCCGGCAGATGCGGAGCCACGCGCCACCGGGCACATGGCGCAGATCATCGACATGATCGCGGCGCTGATTGAGCGCGGTCATGCCTATGCCGCGACCAACGGCGATGTCTACTTCTCGGTCGGCAGCTTTGCCGACTACGGCCAGCTGTCCGGCAAGCGCCTGGACGAGTTGCGCATCGGTGCGCGGATCGCGGCCGGCGAGGCCAAGCGGGATGCGCTGGACTTCGTGCTGTGGAAGGCGGCCAAGCCGGACGAGCCGTCCTGGTCATCGCCCTGGGGCGATGGGCGTCCGGGCTGGCACATCGAGTGCTCCGCCATGTCCACC
>JBFKIN010000108.1:0-8302 GCA_041632255.1 Oceanococcus sp.
AGCGGCGGCTCGGCCGGGTTGATCACGATAATCGCCTTGCCCTGCTTCGCCCCGCCCACCGAGGCCACCGCCCCCGCCGTGGTGCGCGTGAACTCGTCGATGTTCTTGCGGGTGCCGGGCCCCACCGACTTCGAGGACACGGTGGCCACAATCTCGCCATAGCTCACCGGCTGCACCCGGGAGACCGCGTAGACCATGGGAATCGTGGCCTGACCACCGCAGGTGACCATGTTCACGTTCGGCTCGCGCTTGCCGGCGTGCTCCGCCAGATTGATCGGCGGCACGCAGTAGGGGCCGATCGCCGCCGGGGTCAGGTCGATCATCATCACGCCGAGTGCGGTCAGCTTGTCGGAGTTCTCCCGGTGCACGTAGGCAGAGGTGGCGTCGAAAGCGATTTTCACGGCGTCCGCCGCCACGTGCGGCAGCAGGCCGTCGACGCCCTCGTGCGTTGTTTTCAGGCCCATGTCACGGGCCCGGGCCAGCCCTTCCGACTCCGGCTCGATGCCGACCATCCAGACCGGCTCCAGGTGCTCGGAGCGCTTCAGCTTGTACAGCAGGTCGGTGCCGATGTTGCCGGAACCGATGATCGCGCAATGAATTTTGCTCATGGTGAGATCTCTCGTCTGTCGATCGGCAGATTTCGCGGCTTTCGAATGGGCTGATGAGCCCCGGAAAATCTGCCTGGTCTGCGAATTTATTGGTCGAACCGGATCGACGCGGAACCGATGCCGTCGATCTGCATGGTGTACTGGTCGCCAGGCTTGATCGGAAGCAGCGGCGCCAGCGAGCCGGACAGAATGATCTCGCCGGCCAGGAAAGGAATGCCGAATTCGCCCAGGGTATTGGCCAGCCAGGCGACGGCTGTCGCAGGGTGGCCCTGCACGGCGGCGCCCAGGCCTTCGGCCACCTGCTGGCCATTGCACTGCACCTGCATCCTGGCGGCTGCCAGGTCCAGACTGCGCGGGTCGACCCGCTCGGCGCCGATCACGAAGATGCCACAGGAGGCGTTGTCCGCCACCGTGTCCTGAATCTTGATCTTCCAGTCCTGAATGCGGGAATCAACAATCTCGAAACAGGCGGACACGGATTCCGTCGCGTCGATGACGTCCTCGGCCGTAATGCCCGGCCCCTTGAGATCCTGCTTCAGACGAAAGGCGATCTCGCCTTCTGCCCGCGGCTGGATCAGGCGATGGCCGGCGAGGCTCACCGTGGCGCCATCGGCCACTTCCATCACGTCGGTCAGGAACCCGAAGTCCGGCTGGTGCACGCCGAGCATCTCCTGCACCGCCGCACTGGTGACGCCGATCTTCTTGCCAACCAGTCGCTCACCCTCGGCCTGGCGCAGTTCCAGCATGCGCAGCGAGATGCGGTAGGCCTCCTCGATCGTCATGTCGGGATGGCGCGTGGTCAGCGGGCTCAGGGTGCTGCGGCTGCGCAGGGCGGTGAACAGTTCATCACCCAGGCCACGGATGAGTTCGGGACAGAGCGTCATGAGTGCTTCAGAAAGTCGATGCAGGCGCGGTTGAAAAATTCCCGATGCTCCACCATCACCCAGTGACCGCAGCGATTGACCAGCACCATCTTCGCGTCGGCAATGCCGGCGGCGATCTTCTGCGCGCCGGACAGCGGATTGAACTGGTCGTTCATGCCCCAGAAACCCAGGGTCGGGCAGGCGATCTCGGGCAGGCGGTCGGTGTAGTTCGGCACCCGCATCGTGGACAGCACGCAGCGCGGCTGGGTCTGGCACACCGCGACCCGCTCGGCGACGACCTCATCCGTGACCTGGCTGGCATCGTAGAGCTGGAAGCTGAGCAATTCGCGCATGGTCTCCAGGGTCAGCGGCCCGGCCGCAAACAGCGGCATCATCTTCTTGATGCCCTCCATCTGGAAGTAGGCTTCGCGCTCCTCCACCCCGCCGGGCGCCATCAGGATCAGCCGGGACACCTCGTCCGGGTACGCCAGCGCGTAACCCAGGGCGATCGCGCCGCCCAGCGAGTTGCCCAGCAGGGTGACCGGCCCCAGGCCCAGTTCCTGCACGAAGGCGCGCATCGTGGCGATGAAAAAATCGTTGATGTACTCAACATCCTCGGGCTTGTCGGACAGGCCGTAACCCGGAAGATCCGGCACGATGCAGCGGTAACCCGCCGCCGCCAGCTCCGGGTAGTTGAGCTTGAAATTGCTGTGGCCGCTGGCACCCGGCCCGGAGCCATGGAAGAACACGATGGGCTCACCCTCGCCCTGTTCCTGATAGTGGATCTTCAGGCCGTTGGCGTTGACATACCGGACTTCGGGAATCGGTGTGGACATCACGGGGCTCGATGAAACGGGACAGGGACGGGCAGGGCCCGGCAAAGCCTCCATTCTTCGACCGTGGGGCCGCCACAGCTTCCCCCGAATGGACTACGGCCCATCTCGTCGGAACAGGGTATTCGCGTTACGCTGACCTTGTTTAATAATGATGCTCCGCCGGTTGCCGAAGCGACGCGTGCGGCCTGTGCGCCAGAGGTCGGTTCACCAGCCGACGACGGCCGCCACCGGCCGCTGGAACGCCGCCCACGAAGCCGGCACGCGCAAACCGGAAAACCGACATGAATCTGCTCAATCCGCTCGACGCCTCCTTCGTGCGCATGGAATCCAAGCGCACGCCGATGCACGTGGCTGGCCTGCTGATCTTCCAGTTGCCCGAAGGTGCCCCGGAAAACTACCTTGCCGAGCTGTTCAATTTCATGCGCAGCCAGGCGGTGATCAACCCGCCGTACAACTGGCGCCTGAAGAAAGGCCGCAGCAGCCGCGTGTTGCCGCAGTGGGAGGAGGTGCAGCAGATCGACATCGACTACCACCTGCGCCATTCCGCCCTGCCCCACCCCGGGGGCGAACGGGAACTGGGGGTGCTGATCTCGCGCCTGCATTCCATCCCGATGGATTTCTCCAAGCCGCTGTGGGAAGTGCACCTGATCGAGGGCCTGGAGAACAATCGATTCGCCATCTACTCCAAGGGCCACCATTGCGCGACGGATGGTTTCACCGCAATCAAGCTGATCAACCAGTGGCTGTCCGACACGCCTGAAGAGGCGACCGACGCCGGACCCTGGGCCCTGGAACCGCATCGCCAGCGCAAGGACAGGGCGCCGGAACTGGTCAACCCGAACGACATCCTGACCAAGGCGCTGAATCTCAGTGGCAAGAACATCAGCGGATCACTGCAGCTGATTCGCAAAATGCGGGAGATGACGCGCAGCGCCGACAACCCGCACGGCGGCATCCCGAATCCGCTGAAGATTCCGCGCACCATCTTCAACGGCCGCATCACCCAGCATCGTCGGGTCGCCACGCAGTGGCTGCCCATGGACCAGGTTCGCGCCATCAGCAAGACCACGGGCGCGACGATCAACGATGTGTGCCTGGCCATCCTGGGCAGCGCCCTGCGCCGTTACCTGGCGGAGCAGGATGCGCTGCCGGACAGCACCCTGTTTGCCTCGGTCCCGATCGGCCTGCCGCACCTGAATGACAAGCCAGGCAACCGGGTCATCGGTTTCGTCTGCCCGCTGGGAACCCACCTGGAATCGCCGCTGGAGCGGCTGCAGTACATCAACGCCACCACGTCCGACACCAAGGAGAAGATGAAGTCCCTGCCGGACGAGGCGCTGAACCAGTACTCGCTGATCGGCATCGGACCGATGCTGCTGGGTCAGATGGCCGGTTTGTCCCGCCGTCTGCCGCCCATGTTCAACGTGACCGTGTCCAACGTCGTGGCGGCCAAGAAGCCGCTGTTCTTCCGCGGCTCGCAACTGGAGGCCATCTACCCGGTCTCCCTGCTTTTCGACGGCCACACCCTGAACGTGACCATCGTGGGCTACGCGGACAAGATCACCTTCGGCATCGTCGGCTGCCGCGACACCATTCCCAACCTGCAGCGCATTGCCGTCTACATCGGCGAATCCCTTGGGGAAATGCAGCAGGCCATGGATGAGCGCAAGCCCGAACCCCGGCGCAAGACGGCCTCGAAGCGCGGACGCGGCCGCAAGGCGACGCCGGCATGAGCCAGCAGCGGCCCGTCGCCCTGATCACCGGCGGCGCCCGGGGCGTCGGGCGCGGCATCAGCGAAGCCTTTCTGGAGGCTGGTTATGCGGTCGTGATCTGCGCCCGGCACGCGCCCGAGCAGGCGGTACGGGCTGATGGTCGCAGCGCCAGCTTCATCGCGACGGACATTCGCGAAGCCGACGCCGTCCGCTCGCTGATTGCTCAGACCGTCAGCGAACAGGGTCGACTCGACGTGCTGGTGAACAACGCGGGCGGCTCGCCCTTTGCCCAGGCCGCTGACGCCTCGCCCCGATTTCACGAGGCGATCATCCGCCTGAATCTGATCGCCCCCCTGAATCTGGCCCAGGCGGCCAATGCGGTGATGCAGGAGCAGACCGGGGGCGGCGTGATCATCAATATCGGCAGCGTCAGCGCAGAGCGACCCTCGCCCGGCACCGCCGCCTACGGTGCCGCCAAGGCCGGCTTGCTCAGCCTGACCGGATCGCTGGCCGTGGAATGGGCACCAAAGGTGCGCGTGCTCTCGGTCAGCGCCGGGCCGGTCCTGACCGAACAGGCCCACCTGCACTACGGCGATGACGCCGGCGTGGCGGCGGTGGCGAAAACCATCCCGATGCAGCGTCTGGCCAGCCCGCAGGACATCGGCGCCGCCTGCGTATGGCTGGCCTCGCCAAAGGCCGCTTACGCGGCGGGCAGCAATCTCGTGTTGCATGGCGGCGGCGAACGGCCGGCCTTTCTCGACCAGGCCACGGTCAACCGGGACTGAGCGGCGGGCCTGACGTCTCCGCGCTCTGGCTCGTCTGAATGGTCGATCCCTGCATGCGCAGATCGCGCAACAATGGCAAGCTGAACCCACCTTGGGTTCCGGGGAGACGACACCGCGTGAATACATCAACCCGCCGGTCCGGCCGGCTCGCCATAGCTGGCCTTGCCCTCGCCCTGTCGCTGGGCGCCTGTCGCTCGGATGTCTCGGTGCCGGCTCCCGATCCGGAAAGCGGCAACCCGCTGCTTGACGACGCGGCACGCCGGTGCCGCGATTACAACCCGCTGAAAAACCCCTACTTCGGCGATCTGCATGTGCACACGGTGTATTCGCTGGACGCCAACACCCAGGGCACCATCATCAGCCCGCACGAATCCTACCGCTTCGCCCGCGGCGAGCCTCTGGGCATCCAGCCCTATGATGCCGAGGGGCAAGCCCTGCGCAGCGCTCAGCTGGCGCGGCCGCTGGACTTCGCTGCGGTGACTGATCACGCCGAGCTGTTCGGCGAGGTGGAGATCTGCACCAACCCGGACTACCTCGAATACAACGCACCGGAATGTCAGTTCTACCGCGAGTCGCCGAGCAATGCTTTCATCTTTTTCAATCTGGCGGCGGTGGGGCTGTTTGATGTTTCAGAGACCCCGGCCAGCGACCTGCCTTTCGTAACCGATGCGCCACTGGTGGGGGCCGACGGCACGATTCCGCGCCTGCCCTATTGCGGCGTCAATGGGGCGACCTGCCTGGAAGCCGCCAAAACGCCCTGGAACGACATTCGCGAAGCCGCCCGCGTGTACTACGACCAGAGCAGCGATTGCGATTTCACCACCTTCATCGGCTACGAATGGACCGGCGCGCCGCAATCGAACAACCTCCACCGGAACGTCATATTCAAGAGCGCGGCCGTGCCGGAACTGCCGCCGGCCTTCCAGGAGTATCCGGAGCCGGAGAACCTGTGGACCGTGCTGGATGAGCTGTGCCAGCTGCAGGACGGATGCGATTTCCTCACCATCCCGCACAACTCCAATCTGTCCGCCGGCCTGATGTTCCGCAGCACGGACAAGAACGGCGACCCCTACGATCAGACCGTGGCGCAGCGCCGTCAGGACAACGAGCCGCTGGCGGAGGTTTATCAGCACAAGGGCCAGTCCGAATGCCTGGGCACGGCGGGCGTCGGCATGCAGGACGAACTCTGCGGCTTCGAACTGCTGCCCTACAACAACCTCACCGGCGACCGCTTCGGCGGCCTGAACACCGGTCCGCCCATGGAACAGGACTTCCTGCGCGAAGCCTTGAAGGAAGGCCTGCGCCTGGAAGGCGAAATCGGCGCCAATCCCTTCAAGTACGGGCTGATCGGCAGTTCCGACACCCACCTGGGCACGCCGGGACTGGTCGCGGAAGCGGACTACCCGGGCCACGGCGGTGCTGGCGCAGCGGCCACCGGCGAGGTGCCCCCCGGTCTCACCGACCTGATCGAATACAGCCCCGGGGGGCTCGCCGTGGTCTGGGCCGAACAGAACACCCGCAGCGCGCTGTTCGACGCTCTGCGGCGGCGTGAGGTCTATGGCACCAGCGGAACCCGCCCGATCGTGCGCAGCTTCGGCGGCTGGGAACTGCCTGCGGACCTGTGCGGCAGCAACGCCTTTGTCGAAACCGGCTACACCCAGGGCGTGCCGATGGGCGGAGATCTGGGCGCACCGCCCACGGCGGCCGCCAGTCCGCGCATGGCAGTCTGGGCCCTGGCCGACCCGGGGGCCGGCAACGAGGAGGCCGGCGCGCTGCAGCGCATCCAGATCATCAAGGGCTGGACCGATGCGGATGGCAACACGCGGGAGGCCGTCCACGACATTGCCGGCGATCCCAACAACGGCGCCGGCGTGGATCTGACCAGCTGCACACCCACCGGCGACGGCTTCGCCGAGCTCTGCGCGGTCTGGCAGGATCCCGAATTCGACCCGGCCCAGCGTGCCTTCTACTACGCCCGGATCATCGAGAATCCGAGCTGCCGCTGGTCCACCCGCCAATGCCTGGCGGCAGGTGTCAGCTGCGAGGACCCCGACAGCGTGCCTGATGAATGGGCCGACTGCTGCAACGCCGACTACCCCAAGACCGTGCAGGAACGGGCCTGGACCTCCCCGATCTGGTACGCGCCGGAGAGCTGACCTGACTCTGCGGTCCCTGCCGGCCCAGCCGGCCTTGCATTTCCTGTTGCTCGGAGCCGCCCTCTGGCTCGCGGACGCGCTCTGGCAGGACTACCGTTTCCGGGTGGTCAGCGCGCCGTCGGAAGGCGCTCTCGCGATGCGCATCGCCGACTGGCGTCGCAGTCACGGACGCATGCCCGGCGCCGAGGAGCGCGCCGCGATGTATCAGGCAGCCCTCGATGAGGAAATCCTCTTTCAGGAAGCCCTGCGCCTGGGCCTGCACCGAAGGGATCCGGTGGTGCTGAGGCGGCTGTATCAGGACGTCCGCTTCCTGGGGCTGGACGCCCCCCCGGCCGAGGCCATCCGCACCGCGCTGGACATGAAGTTGTACACGGGGGATGAGGTCATCCGCCGGCGCCTGCTCGATCGCATGCGTGCGATCGGGCGGGGGCCCGACCCTCAGCCGGACGAAGCGCTGCTGCGGCAGCTTTACCAGGACCAGCTGAAGCGCTGGCATACACCCGAGCGGCTGAGTTTCGAACAACGCTTTCTGCGCCAGCCCGGCAGCGAAAGGGCCCAGGCCATGCTGCGGGAGCTGCGCCAGGGGCAAGCCGGCGCCGGCGACCCTTTCCTGCTGGGCGCGAGCTTCTCGGCCCTGGACCGGGAGGAGACGGCCAGACGCTTCGGCGAAGCCTTCGCCGAGGGGCTGTGGGACTTGCCGGATGGCGTCTGGAGCGGACCGCTGCACTCGCCCTATGGGCAGCACCTGATTCGCATCAACGAGAGAATCCCGCCACGTCCGCGCCCCTTTGCCGAGGTGCGCGAGCGAATCGCACATGACTGGCGCGAGCAGCAGCAGGCACAGCGTTTGCGCCGCTGGATCACGACGCTGCGTGAGCGCTACCGGGTCGTCGCCTCGTGAAACCCGTGATCGGCATCCTGCTGCTGACACTCAGCCCCGTGCTGAGCGGCCATACCCTGGCACCGGCGCTGTTGCAGATCGAAGCGCAGGGCCCGGGCCAGTATGAGGTCCTGTGGCGGATCGACGTTCGCAGCCCGCTGCAGACGCCGGGCTGGCCCGAGGGCTGCCATGCGGGCCCGACCAGCCTGAGCCGCCAGGCCACCGGGCTGGATCATCGCTTCCGGCTGGACTGCGAAGACACGCTGGCAGGCCAGCGCCTGCGGGTGGACGGTCTGCGCCGGGCGCGGACAACCGCCCTGTTGCGCTATGTCGAGGGCGGACGGGAATTCCAGCGTCTGCTGTCTCCGGAGCAGCCCGCGGTGACCGTCCCGACCAGTCTGACGGGACCGGGCCTGTGGCTTCAATACCTCGGCCTGGGGGTGAAACACATCCTTGGCGGCG
>JBFKIN010000109.1:0-8204 GCA_041632255.1 Oceanococcus sp.
ATGTAGTTGGTGCCCGGGTCCTCGGCGTCGGACACGCGCCGCAGCAGCTCCATCTCCGCCTTGGCCCACTGCCCGGCCGCCAGCTGGCTCAGGCCCAGCCGCAGCTGCTTGCGTGCGTGTTCCAGGCGCCGCTCCTGCAGGAAACCGCCCACCCGGCCGGGCAGTCGCACAGTGCCGCTGATGAGGCGCCCGCCGGCCCAGATCAGGAGCAGGCCCAGCGCTGTCAGCAGGATGAGACCGGCGAGAGAACTTTCCAAGGTGTAGCCGGCGACCTGGATCAGCACATAGCCCGGGTCCTCTCCCAGAGTGGCCGCGATGAAGCCGCCTATCGCAAGGGCCAGGGCTGGCAGCAGGAACCAGCGCATCACTCGGACGCTCCGCCCGTCCGGCGCAGGGCCTCCAGGCTGCCCGAGATGTCAGGCAACACGGGTTTGATTTGCTGCCCCTGCAGTTTGGCGATCGACTGCAGCGCAGCGCTGACCGGTCGCTGGCTGGTGTCGAAATAGCGCTGCAGCCAGGTTTCGGCCTGACTCAGGGCGGCGCGGTAGTTGGCGGTGTCCTGCTTGAGTGCGGCCAGGCGCGCGCTTTCCAGCTGCAGCCTCAGGTTCTGGCGCAGATAGAAGGACTGATCGGGCGGCAACAGCGGTTCGCGGCGCTCGACGTCACGTCGGATCGATACCAGGCTGTTCACGGCCTCGGTCACCGACACCCACAGACGCGAATGCCAGGGCAGCTCGGGGCTGCCGCCGGTGACGGTCAGTTCGGTATCGAAGCTGCCGACCTTGGGCCGGCGGGTGGCCAGGGCCTCCACCTGGGTGCTCAGGCTGTCCAGCTGCAGGGCCAGGGCCTGCAGGTCCAGTCGCGGCACCGCTTCCAGCTGACTCAGTTCCTGGGCGATCTTCCGGCGGACTTCGAAATAGGCCGGATTGGACAGACTGGCCAGCCTGCGGTCGGCCAGTTGCAGCGCCGTCTGCGCGCCGTCGAGATCCTGCTGCAGCTGCAGCCGGGTATTGGCGACCAGCAGCAGGTGCTCGATCTCCGCCCGTTGCCAGGCATGCTGTCCGCCCTGGACCTGATCGGCCAGGCGGCCAAGGGCGCTTTCGTTCTGGGCCAGCCGCGTCTGCAGGCTGACCTGCTGACGCTGCAGCTCCGTCAATTCACGCCGGGACTCACGGCTGCGCTCCTCCATGTCTCCGAACCACTGCTGGCGGCTCTGCTTGGCCACGTCGAGCTGATTGACCGTGTTCCGAAGATTGTCGATTTGCTGCTGCTGGGCGAATTGGCCCTGCTGCTCACCCCGCAGGTACAGATAGCCGGCGGCTGCCAGGCCAATGATCACCAGCAGGTCGAGGACGGCGAGCCACAGTCCGGCACTGCCACTGCGTGAGGGCGCGGCGGCCGCAGCCGCGTTGGCCGTGGCCGGTTCCCGAGCAGGCGGCTCCCTGTGCGGCGGAACGGTCCGATGGTCGGGCCTGGTGGCGGACTCGGCGGCCGGACGCTCGCTGCTGTCGCCCTGGCCGCTGCCTGCGGAGGCCGGTGCTTCCTGGCCCTTGGCGGTGTCCGGCTCCGGTGATGGCTGGGCCGGTGGCTTGGTGTCTTCGCTCATGGGTTCGACTCGGTCAATGCGTTGAGCAGCGCCGCATCGCTCATCTGCGGCAGGACCCGGGGCGGCTGGCTGAAGCCCAGGGGTCGGGCCAGTTTACACAGCCGCCGGCTGGCGACAAGCAGCGGCAGATCCAGGCCCTTACGCAGCCCGGGCCCTTGGCACAGCCGGCGCCACTGGCGCATGGCGTGGCCACTGGTCATCAGAAGCAGCGGCTCGCGTGCCAGCACGTCGCGCAGCACGGCTGGATCCGGGGAGCGACCGACCCGCCGGTAGACGATGAGCTTGCGGACTTCGCAGCCCCGCTGGCTCAGCTCGGCTTTGAGCTGGCGCCGTCCACCGCTGCCGCCGACGATGCAGATCCTGCCGTGCAGCCCGGGCGCGCCCGGGTCCTGCAGCAGGGCCTCGCTGTTCTGGCCCGGTGGCGTGTAGGCCACGCGCCAGCCGGCGGCCTCGGCGGCGCGTGCGGTGGCGGCGCCGATGGCGATCACGGCCCGGCCGGGGTCCGGCTCAAGCCAGCGGCTGGCGCCCTGCACCGCATTGCGGCTGGTGAAGATGAGCCAGCGGGCCGCACGGGCGAAGGCCTGATCGGCTCGCGACGGAGGGCGGGACGGCGGAGCGATCTCGGTGAGCGGCAGCGCGATCACCTCGAACCCGTGACGGCGCAGCAAGGCCGTGGTGTCGCCGATCTGCCCGGCTGGCCGGGTGAGCAGGACAGGCCGGATCTTCAACCGGAAACCGCCGTGGTCGCTCGGATGGCGGATTTGCCGGGCACGAGGACGCGCGGCGCAATCCCTGCGGTCGGCGCCGCGTGGCGCGGGCTCGACTCAGTCCGAATCCAGCGCATCCAGGATGTCCTGGCCCCCCGCGGCCAGCATGCGCTGGCCCAGTTCCTGGCCCAGCGCTTCGCCCGCACTGGCGGGACCGCGAATCTCATCGCGGACCACCCGTTGACCATCCGGCGAGCCGACCAGGCCGCGCAGCCAGAGATCATTGCCTTCCCGCAGCGCGTATGCCGCAACAGGCAGCTGGCAGCTGCCGCCCATGCAATGGCCCAGCGCTCGTTCGGCCCGCACCCTCAGGTTCGATTCGTCGTCGTTGAGTGCCTGCACGGCGGCCCGGGTGGCGGTATCGTCAAGCCGGCACTCGATGCCCAGAGCGCCCTGACCGACGGCCGGCAGCATGTCTTCCGGCTCCAGGATACGGCTGATCCGGTCTTCGAAGCCCATGCGCTTGAGGCCCGAAGCGGCCAGGAGGATGGCGTCGTATTCGCCGGCTTCCAGCTTGGCCAGCCGCGTGTTGATGTTGCCGCGCAACAGGCGGATACGACAATCGGGTCTGGCGGCCTGGACCTGCAGCTGGCGACGCAGGCTGGCGGTGCCGACGCAGGCGCCCTGCGGCAACGCCTCGATGGAGGGGGCGCCGATCAGTGCGTCGCGCGGGTCCTCGCGCGCCAGGATCGCGGCCAGACCCAGGCCATCCGGAAAGGCGGCCGGGACGTCCTTCATGGAATGCACCGCCAGATCGGCTTCGCCGTCCAGCATGGCGCGCTCCAGTTCCTTGACGAACAGGCCCTTGCCTCCCAGGCGGGACAGGGGCGAATCCAGCAGCTGGTCGCCCTTGGTGACCAGAGGCACCAGTTCCACCCGGGTGCCGGGGTTCAGAGAGCGCAAGCGTTCGGCGACATGCTCGGCCTGCCACAGCGCCAGCGGAGAGCGGCGCGTGGCGATACGCAATTCAGACATTATTCCGATGAATCCTTGAACAGCAGCCGGCGGACCTCCGCCAGGCGGCGCCGGCTGACCGGCAGTTTCTCTCCAGTATGCCTGACCACCAGCTGGGCGCCGTGCAGGCTGACCGCGTCGCCGCGCTCCAGGCCGACGATGTAGGCGGAATTGACCAGATATTTTCTATGGATGCGCAGAAACTGTGGCGCGAGGTCATCCTCCAGGTGCTTGAGCGATTCCTCGATCAGTTCCTCACCCTGAACGTGATACACGGTGGTGTATTTCTGGTCCGCCTGGAAGTAGATGATGTCAGGCACGGGGATGCGCAGCTGACCGTCCCGACTGGTCGCCACGATGTGGCTGCGGCCCGTCTGTTCCGGTTCCCGGGTCAGACTCTGGCTGATCGCCTCCAGCTGCGCGCGGCTGGGTCGCCGGGCCTGCTGCAGGGCGGTGGCGAGCTTGTCCTTGCGGATCGGCTTGAGCAGGTAGGCGCAGGCCGAGGTGTCGAAGGCGGAGAGGGCATGCTCGGAAAAGGCGGTGGTGAAGATGATCGCCGGCGGCAGTGGCTTGTCGGCCAGCGCCCTCGCCACCTGCAGGCCGTCCATGCCAGGCATGCGGATGTCCAGCAGCATGACATCCGGTCGGGTTTCGTCGACCAGCTTCAACGCGGACCGCCCGTCGCCTGCCTCGCCGACCACGGCGTGCCCCGGAAACTGGCCGATCAGCAGCTTCAGCCGTTCGCGGGCCAGGGGTTCGTCATCAACGATCAGGACATTCATACCGGAACGCGTAACTCGGCGCGATATTCCCCCTGGCTGCGGTGGACCGTCAGGCTCGCCCGGTCATCGTATAACAATCGCAGGCGCTGACGAATATTGTCCTGGGCCATGCGGCTGCCGCTGGATTCGCGAGGGCCCGGCGGCAAGGGATTGCTGATGGTGATGCACAGATCGTCATTCTTGCGTTGCGCCTCGATTCGCAACGTGCCGCCTTCGGGCCGCTGTTCGATGCCATGGTAAATGCCATTCTCCAGCAAAGGCTGCAGGCACAGCAGGGGCAATCGCAGTTCGTCCAGCGCCTGTGGCACCTGCCATTCCAGGCGCAGTCGCTCCCCCAGGCGCAGTTCCTCGATGCGCAGGTAGGTCCTCGCCATGGCGATTTCGTCCTTCAGCCGCGTCCACGGGTCCTGCGACTTGAGAATCGCCCGAAACAGCTCGGACAGGTCCTCCAGCAGTTCCTCCGCCCGACCCGGATTGATGGTGATCAATGCCGCCACGCTGTTCAGGGCATTGAAGAAGAAGTGGGGCCTGATCCGTGCCTGAAGGGCGGCGTACCGGGCCTCGGCCAGGGCTTCGACCTCGCGGCGCCAGGCGTGCATCACGTAGAAGTAACGCAGCAGCAGAAGGCTGACGATGCTGGCCAGCAGTGCGATGCGCAACAGGAAATGGGCGTGAGACTGCTCGCCCGAAAACTCGTCCCGGCCGAGCAGCCGGCCAAGCTGGAACGACATCTCGCTGACTATCAGGCTGACGGCCAGCAGCACGCAGAAGGCAGCGAGCGAGATCAGCCAGGCCGGGCTTTGCACCATGCGACGGCGCAGCCAGCAGAGGGCGCCGGCGGACAGCAGGGTGATCCAGTGCAGGTAGAGTGAGATGAGCACCAGGCGCGTGCCGGGGATCAGGCTCTCTCCGGGCAGGCCGAGGGTCAGCAGGATGGCCAGGATCTGGCTGACCAGCAGCAACTGCAGAATGGCCGGTGGGCGGCAGAAGTCGGGCAGGAAATTGGCGGCGGGCGCGGCGCTCATGGCGGCAACGATACCCCGATTTGGCCGGCTCCGGTCCGGCTCTCTGCTATCATCGCGCCCCTTCCGAACAGGACTTGCTGCCATGAGCGCGGACAAAGGCAAACTCTGGGGTGGCCGCTTTGCAGAGGGCACCGATGCCCTGGTCGAGGCCTTCAGCGCATCCGAGCACTTCGATCGCCGCCTGTACGCCCATGACATCCGAGGTTCCCTGGCCCACGCCGAGATGCTTGGCGCGGCGGGTGTACTGACCGGCGAGGAAGTCAGCGCCATTCGGCAGGGTCTGGAGGACATCCGTCAGGAGATCGAGTCCGGCGACTTTGCCTGGGACCCGCAGCTCGAAGACGTGCACATGAACATCGAGTCGCGGCTCACCGCCAAGATTGGCGCTGCCGGCAAGAAGCTGCACACCGGCCGCTCGCGCAACGATCAGGTGGCCACCGACATCCGCCTGTACCTGCGCGACGCGATCGATGAGCTGGCGCAGCAGTTGGTCGGCCTGCGCAGCGGCCTGATTGACCTGGCCGAACGCGAAGCGGAGACGATTTTCCCCGGCTACACGCATCTGCAGTCGGCTCAGCCGGTGACGGCCGGTCATCACCTCCTGGCCTGGGAGGCGATGCTGCGCCGGGACAGCAGCCGGCTGGCCGATCTGCGCGCCCGCATGAACGCCAGCCCGCTGGGTGCGGCCGCACTGTCCGGCACCAGTTATCCGATCAATCGTGAGATGACCGCCGCGGCACTGGGCTTCGAACGGGTCATCGACAACTCGCTGGATGCCGTATCGGATCGCGACTTCGCCATCGAATTCTGCGCCTTCGCCAGCATTCTGATGATGCATTTCTCCAGGATCTGCGAGGAGATCGTGCTGTGGATGTCGCCGCAGTTCGGCCTGATTGCCCTGCCCGACGCCTACTGCACGGGATCGTCGATCATGCCGCAGAAAAAGAACCCGGACGTGGCCGAACTGACCCGCGGCAAGACAGGACGGGTGTACGGCGCGCTGACCGCTCTGCTGACCCTGATGAAGTCCCAGCCGCTGGCCTACAACCGGGACAACCAGGAAGACAAGGAACCCCTGTTCGACGCGCTGGATACGGTCGCTGCCGTGCTGGGTGTCATGAACGGCATGATCCCCGCTATCCGTTTCGATGCCGCCGCCTGTCGTGATGCCGCCTCCAAGGGCTACCCCACCGCCACCGAGCTGGCCGACTATCTGGTGCGCAAGGGCGTGCCCTTCCGTGACGCCCACGAGATGGTGGGCAAGACGGTGGCCCTCGCGGTGGCCAAGCAGGTGGATCTGGCTGAACTCAGCCTGGACGAACTGCGCGACAACGCGCCGGCGGTCGACACCGATGTCTACACCGTGCTGACACTGGAAGGCGCCGTCGCCGCCCGCGATCACATCGGTGGCACCGCCCCGAACCAGGTGCGGGCTGCCTGCGCCCGCGCCCGCGAGGCCCTGCAGTGAGCGCCATCGGTACGCCGCTGTCTGCGGGTGCTTGCCGGGTCATGCTGCTGGGCAGCGGCGAACTGGGCAAGGAAGTGGTCATCGAATTGCAGCGCTTCGGCGCCGAGGTGATCGCGGTGGATCGCTATGCCAATGCCCCGGCCATGCAGGTGGCTCATCGCAGCCACGTGATCAACATGCTGGACGCCGCCGCGCTGCGCCAGCTGATCGAAGAGGAAAAGCCGGATCTCATCGTGCCGGAGATCGAGGCCATCCATACCCCGACCCTGCTGGACCTGGAAGCCCAGGGCCAGCGCGTGATCCCCACCGCCCGTGCCGCCCGCCTGACCATGGACCGCGAAGGCATCCGCCGGCTGGCGGCCGAGGAGCTGGGTCTGCCCACTTCGCCCTATGCCTTTGTCGACAGCCTGGAGGATTTCCGCGCGGCGGTGGAGCGCATCGGCCTGCCCTGCGTGGTCAAGCCGGTGATGAGCTCCTCCGGCAAGGGTCAGTCCCTGCTGCGGAAGGAGGCCGATGTGGAACCGGCCTGGGACTACGCCCAGACGGGCGGTCGGGCCGGTCAGGGCCGGGTCATCGTCGAGGGTTTCGTCGATTTCGACTACGAGATCACCCTCCTGACCCTGCGTCATGCCGCCGGCACCAGCTTCTGTGCGCCGATCGGCCACCTGCAGGTCGATGGCGACTACCGGGAATCCTGGCAGCCGCAGGTCATGAGCGAGGCGGCCCTGGCGGCTGCGCGGGAGATCGCCGGCCGCATTACCGAAGCACTGGGCGGGGCCGGCATCTTCGGCGTGGAACTGTTCATCAAGGGTGACCGGGTCTGGTTCTCCGAAGTCTCGCCGCGTCCGCACGACACCGGTCTGGTGACCCTGATCTCGCAGGACCTGTCGCAGTTTGCCCTGCACGCCCGCGCCATCCTCGGACTGCCGGTGCCCAACATCCGCCAGCACGGGCCCGCCGCCTCCTGCGCGCTGCTGCTGGAAGGAGACCGCGTGGCACCCCGCTTCAGCGGCCTGGATCAGGCCCTGGCCGAGCCGGACACCCAGCTGCGCCTGTTTGGCAAGCCCGAGGTCGTGGGGCGGCGACGCATGGGCGTTACCCTGGCCCGGGGAGACAGCATCGAGGAAGCGCGCGACAAGGCGCGTCGGGCCTGCGTGGCGATTCGCAGCGACTAGATCCGGGGGGTGGGGTCCGGCCCGCTGAGTGCAGCCCTGTCGCGGCCACCGCCGCGCCGTATGCGGCGCCCGGCACCGGGTTAATCGGTCATCGAGGGAACCAATCTTTCCGCTGGATCGTGCTCCTATGCACAGTACATCTCTGCGTCGTTGTGCTGGGGGAATTTACGATCAGAATCCTGGAGAACTGATCCAGAAAACATGACGAGCCACAGGCCTGTCGGCGGGAGAAATCAAATATGCGCTTCATGCACCGCATCGCGGCAGTCCAGACTGCCGTGACGAATTTCCGTTTGTCCATTGCGGGCCTCACCGGCCTTGCCATTTTCTTCGGGGGCCTGGCGAGTGCACAAAGCACGACAGTTCCGGGGCACAGCAATGCGCCTCTGATGGCGACGGCGCAAGGCTGGCAGAACCCGGCCGACGG
>JBFKIN010000110.1:0-8097 GCA_041632255.1 Oceanococcus sp.
CGACGCACCTTGGCCAGGGTGACCTCCACGCCGCATTTTTCGCAGACCACGCCGCGATGCTTGAGGCGCTTGTACTTGCCGCACAGGCACTCGTAGTCCTTGACCGGGCCGAAGATCTTGGCGCAGAACAGGCCGTCGCGCTCCGGCTTGAAGGTCCGGTAGTTGATCGTTTCCGGCTTCTTGACCTCACCGTAGGACCAGGAACGGATGGTTTCCGGTGAGGACAGGCCGATCTTGATCGCGTCAAAATCTTCGGCCGTGTCGCCTGCTTTCAGCAGATTCAGAAGATCTTTCATCTCAGTCATCCGTTTCCAGTTCGATGTTCAGGGCCAGGGAGCGAATCTCCTTGACCAGAACGTTGAAGGATTCCGGCATGCCGGCATCCATTCGGTGGTCGCCATCGACGATGGACTTGTACATCCGGGTACGGCCCGCGGTGTCATCCGACTTCACGGTCAGCATTTCCTGCAGGGTGTAGGCGGCGCCGTAAGCCTCCAGGGCCCAGACCTCCATTTCCCCGAAACGCTGGCCGCCATTCTGCGCCTTGCCGCCCAGCGGCTGCTGGGTGACCAGGGAGTACGGACCGGTTGAACGCGCGTGCATCTTGTCGTCGACCAGGTGGTTCAGCTTGAGCATGTACATGTAGCCGACCGTCACTTCGCGCTCAAAGGCTTCACCGGTGCGGCCATCGATCAGCTTGCACTGACCGGTTTCCGGCAGACCGGCTTCCTTGAACATTTCGGTGATATCCGGCTCGGACGCGCCGTCAAAGACCGGGGTCGCCACCGGCAGACCGCCCTTGAGATTCTCCGCGAGCTCGATGACCTCGTCGTCGGTCAGGGCCGCGACGTTCTTGTCCGGCTTGCCCTCCTTGGCGTAGACCGTCTTCGACAGGTAGTCGCGCAGCTTCTTGACTTCCTTGCCGCGGACCTCCTCGAGCATGCGCTGGATTTTCAGACCCATGCCCTTAGCCGCGTAGCCGAGGTGGGTTTCCAGAATCTGCCCGATGTTCATGCGCGACGGCACGCCCAGGGGGTTCAGCACGATGTCGACGGTCACACCGTCCTCGGTATGCGGCATGTCCTCGACCGGAACGATCTGCGAGATCACGCCCTTGTTACCGTGACGGCCGGCCATCTTGTCGCCGGGCTGGATGCGGCGCTTCACGGCCAGGTAGACCTTGACCATCTTGAGCACGCCCGGGGCCAGTTCGTCACCCTGGGTGATCTTTTCCTTCTTGATCTTGAAGCGCTGATCGAAGTCCTCGCGCTGCTCCTTCAGCTGCTTGGCCATGGCCTCGAGCTGGGTCTGCCGCTCTTCGTCACGCAGACGGATGTCGAACCACTTGTCCTCGTCGATGCTGTCCAGGTAGGCGTCGTCCAGCTTGGTGCCCGCCTTGAGCTTCTTCGGCCCGCCGTCGGCCACCTGACCGTCCAGCAGACGCCGGCTACGGGTGAAGATGTCGTCCTCGAAAATGCGCAGTTCGTCCTGCAGGTCCTTGCGCACCTGGGCCAGCTCGGATTCCTCGATGGCCAGCGCACGGGCGTCCTTTTCCACCCCTTCACGGGTGAACACGCGCACGTCGATCACGGTGCCTTCGATGGAGGATGGCACGCGCAGGGAGGTGTCCTTCACGTCGGACGCCTTCTCGCCGAAGATCGCGCGCAGCAGCTTCTCTTCCGGGGTCAACTGGGTTTCGCCCTTGGGCGTGACCTTGCCGACCAGGATGTCACCGGCCTTGACCTCGGCCCCGATGTAGACGATGCCTGCGTCATCCAGCTTGCGCAGCGCGGATTCGTTGACATTCGGGATGTCGTCGGTGATCTCCTCCGGTCCCAGCTTGGTTTCGCGGGCGACGCAGGTCAGTTCCTCGATGTGGATCGTGGTGAAACGATCCTCTTCGACCACCCGCTCGGAGACCAGGATGGAATCCTCGAAGTTGTAGCCGTTCCAGGGCATGAAGGCGACCAGCATGTTCTGGCCCAGGGCCAGCTCGCCCATGTCCGTGGAGGGACCGTCGGCGATCACGTCGCCGGCGCCGACCACGTCACCCGGACGCACCAGCGGACGCTGGTTGATGCAGGTGTTCTGGTTGGAACGCGTGTATTTGATGAAGTTGTAGATGTCCACGCCCGGCTCGCCAGGAATGGTCTCTTCATCATTCACACGGATCACGATGCGCGCGGCGTCGACCTTGTCGACTACCCCGCCACGCTTGGCCGTCATGGCCACGCCGGAGTCCACTGCCACGCGGCGCTCCATGCCGGTGCCAACCAGGGGCTTTTCGGCCCGCAGGCAGGGCACGGCCTGGCGCTGCATGTTCGAACCCATCAGGGCGCGGTTGGCGTCATCGTGTTCCAGGAACGGAATGATGGACGCGGCCACCGAGACGATCTGCTTGGGCGAGACGTCCATGTACTGGACCTTGTCCGGCGACATGATCGTGAACTCGTTCATGTGGCGGACCGAGACCAGATCGTCGACGAACTGGCCCTTTTCATTCAGCTGCGAGTTGGCCTGGGCGATGACGAAACGGCCTTCCTCGATCGCGGAGAGGTACTCGATGTCACTGGTCACCTTGCCGTCCGTCACCTTGCGGTACGGGGTCTCGAGGAAACCGTACTCATTGGTGCGGGCATAGACCGACAGCGAGTTGATCAGGCCGATGTTCGGGCCTTCCGGCGTTTCGATCGGGCAGATCCGGCCATAGTGGGTCGGGTGCACGTCGCGCACCTCGAAGCCGGCACGCTCGCGGGTCAGGCCGCCCGGGCCCAGGGCCGAAACACGCCGCTTGTGGGTCACTTCCGACAGCGGGTTGTTCTGGTCCATGAACTGCGACAGCTGCGAGGAACCGAAGAATTCCTTGACTGCCGCGGCCACCGGCTTGGCGTTGATCAGATCCTGCGGCATCAGGCCTTCGGAGTCGGCCAGGGCCAGGCGCTCGCGCACGGCGCGCTCGACCCGGACCAGACCGGTACGGAAGGTGTTCTCCGCCATTTCGCCGACCGAACGCACGCGGCGGTTGCCCAGGTGGTCGATGTCGTCGGTCTGGCCGATACCGTTGCGGATGTTGATCAGTTCCTGGATCACATCCAGGATATCGTCGTGGGTCAGCACGCCCGGACCGGTGACTTCGTCGCGGTTCAGGCGGCGGTTGAACTTCATGCGACCGACCGCGGACAGATCGTAGCGGTCTTCGGCGAAGAACAGGTTCTCGAACAGGGCTTCGGCCGCTTCCTTGGTCGGCGGCTCGCCCGGGCGCATCATGCGATAGATCTCGACCAGCGCTTCCAGGCGGGTACGGGTCGGGTCGATGCGCAGGGTCTCGGAAACGTAGGGCCCCTTGTCCAGATCATTGACGTAGAGGGTGTCAATCTCCTCGATGCCCGCCTTGCGCAGCGCGGCGACCAGTTCCTCGGTCAGCTCGGCGTTGCATTCGGCGATGAACTCTCCGGTCTCGGCGTCGATGATGCTCTTGGCCAGGCACTTGCCCAGCAGGTAGTCATCCGGCACTTCCAGCGAATCCAGGCCGGCGTCCGCCATCTTCTTGATGTGACGCGCGGTAATGCGGCGGCCTTCCTCGACGATGACTTCCTTGCCCACCTTGATGTCAAAGGAGGCGGTCTCGCCGCGCAGGCGCTCGGGAATCAGCTCCAGGCGCGCGCCTTCCGAATTCAGGAAGAACTTGTTGGTTTCATGGTAGCGGGCCAGCATGGCCTCGTTGTCCATGTCCAGCGCGCGCAGCAGGATCGACACCGGCAGCTTGCGGCGACGGTCGATGCGCACGTAGAGCAGATCCTTGGGATCGAACTCGAAGTCCAGCCAGGAACCACGGTACGGGATGATGCGCGCCGAATACAGCAGCTTGCCCGAGGAATGGCTCTTGCCCTTGTCGTGATCGAAGAACACGCCCGGGCTGCGGTGCAGCTGGGACACGACCACACGCTCGGTGCCGTTGATGATGAAGGTGCCGTTGCCCGTCATCAGCGGCAGTTCGCCCATGTAGACTTCCTGCTCGCGAACGTCCTTGACGCGCTTGTCCTTGCTGTCCTTGTCATAGATGACCAGACGGACCTTGACCCGCAGCGGCGCGGAGTAGGTCATGCCGCGGACACGGCACTCCTTCTCGTCAAAGGCCGGCGTGCCCAGACGGTAGCTGACATACTCCAGAGCAGCGCTGCCCGAGTAGCTCTCCATCGGGAACACCGAACTCAGCGCGCCATGCAGACCGATGTCCTTGCGCTGGTTGGTCTTCAGGTCCTCCTGCAGGAAATTCTTGTACGACTCGATCTGAGTCGCCAGCAGGAAGGGAACGTCCAGCGGGGCGGTACGCTTGCCAAAATCCTTGCGGACGCGCTTCTTCTCGGTAAACGAGTAGGCCATCTGTAACCTCAGTCTTCAGACTAGACTTGAATCGCGCCGCATGGCGCGAAAAAACGGCAAAAGGCCGGTGGCGCGAAGCCACCAGCCTTGCTGGGAAACCCGAGGGTTTCCCGACCGGTTGTGAAAGAAAACCGGTGCCAAGACGAGCTTATTTCAGCTCGACGGTGGCGCCAGCTTCTTCCAGCTGCTTCTTGATGTCTTCCGCTTCGGCCTTGGCCACGCCTTCCTTCAGCGTGGAAGGAGCGGATTCCACCGCTTCCTTGGCTTCCTTCAGACCCAGGCCGGTGACACCACGGACGGCCTTGATGACCGCCACCTTGTTGTCGCCGAAGCTGGCGAGAACGACGTCGAACTCGTCCTTCTCTTCCGCAGCGGGTGCATCAGCGGCAGCCGCACCACCAGCAGCCGCGACGGCGACCGGGGCAGCGGCGGACACGCCGAACTTTTCTTCCATCATCGACACCAGCTCGACAACGTCCATCACGGACATTTCGGCAATCGCGTCGAGAACTTCTTCTTTGGTCAAAGCCATTTCAAAAAACTCCTAATCAATCAGTATCGAGAGGGTCACGCTGCCTGCTTCTGATCGCGGACCGCGGCCACCGCACGGGTCGCCTGGGCCACCGGCTCCTTGAGCGTGCGGACGAACTTGCTGATCGGTGCCTGCATCACACCCATCAACATCGCCAGCGCCTGCTCACGAGTCGGCAGCGTGGCCAGCCGCTCGATGTCCGAAGCCGGAAGCAATTGGCCGCTGACGGAAACCGCCGTGACCTTCAGTGCCTCGTTTTCCTTGCTGAAATCCTTGAGTACGCGGGCCGCCGCCCCCGGATCCTCGATCGAGAACCCGAGAATGACCGGGCCGACGAAGGCGTCGTTCATGCACTCGAACGCAGTGCCTTCCACGGCGCGCTTGGCCAGCGAGTTCTTGACCACCTTCAAGTAAGCACCGCCGGCACGCGCCTTGGCGCGCAGAGCGGTCATCTTTTCGGCGGACAAGCCCCGGTACTCCGCGACCACAGCCGAATGTGCCGTGACGGCGATCGCGTTGACTTCAGCAACGAGGGCCTTCTTGTCTTCAAGCCTGAGAGCCATAAATCCCTCGGTGACAGTTGCTACACAAATGCCGGTGATCTCTCACCGACCCCTTCCGGCGTTCCCCTCGCGGGGAAGCACCATCTGCGCAGGCCGAAGCGATCCTTTGCTTCATTTGCTCCCTTGCGGGTACCTGCGGTCTTTGACGGCGCGGCAGCAACGCCACGTCGCAAAGTCCTGACAGTCCGGGCGCCCGCCCGGACTGCATCCATCTCTTAAGCCAGCGTGCTCAGATCCACCGGCAGGCCGGGGCCCATCGTGGTCGAGAGGGTCACCTTCTGCATGTAGATGCCCTTGCTGGAGCTCGGCTTGGCCTTTTTCAGGTCGGCAATCACGGCATTGAGATTGTCGACCAGGGCCTGCGGCTCGAAACCGATGGAACCGATCGCGCAGTGCACGATGCCGTTCTTGTCGGTGCGATAGCGGGCCTGACCAGCCTTGAAATTCTTGACAGCCGTCTCGACGTCGGGCGTCACCGTGCCAACCTTGGGGTTCGGCATCAGGCCGCGAGGACCGAGCACCTTGCCCAACTGGCCGACGATGCGCATGGCGTCCGGCGAAGCGATCACGACGTTGTAGTCGAAGTTGCCGCTCTTGAACTCTTCGGCCAGTTCATCCATGCCCACGGCGTCCGCGCCGGCGGCCTTGGCCTTCTCGGCGTTCTCGCCCTGGGTGAACACGGCCACCTTGACGCTCTTGCCGGTGCCGTGCGGCAGCACGGTGGAACCACGCACGGCCTGATCGGACTTGCGCGGATCCACGCCCAGGTTCACGGCGACATCAACCGACTCGCCGAACTTGGCGGTGGCGCATTCCTTCAGCAGCTTGATCACGTCCTCGACGGCGCGCGGCTGGTTACGGTCGCCGATCTTTTCATTGATCAGCTTCTGACGCTTGGTGATCTTCGCCATGATTAGCCCTCCACCTCAAGACCCATCGCCCGCGCACTGCCGGCGATAATGTTGACTGCCGCTTCCAGGGAGCCGGCGTTGAGATCCGGCATCTTCACGTTGGCGATTTCTTCCAGCTGGGCCCGGGTGACCTTGCCCACCTTCTTGGTGTTCGGGGTCGGGCTGCCGGAGGAAATACCGGCCGCCTTCTTCAGAAGGATGGCCGCCGGCGGCGTCTTGGTGATGAAGGTGAAGCTGCGGTCGGCGTAGACCGTGATCACCACAGGCGTCGGAAGACCCGGCTCCATGGACTGCGTGGCCGCATTGAAAGCCTTGCAGAATTCCATGATGTTGACGCCGTGCTGGCCCAGCGCCGGACCCACGGGCGGGCTCGGGTTGGCCTGGCCGGCCTTGACCTGCAGCTTGATATAAGCCTGAACTTTTTTAGCCATTTCAACTCCTTGTGGGTATTAGCGGCTGTGGCTCAGCCTCCCCTTGTTAATGGCGCAGACCGGGCATCCTGCCCGACTGCTTCGATGCAAGGGAAAATGCAATCCTTCCCTTGCTCCCGCCGGCTACGCCGGCGTTGCGACATCCCTGTCGCAATGCGTTTTTCGCTCAGACCCGGCTCACGCCGGGCGCGGCGCTCAGGCCTTCTCGACCTGAGAGAAATCCAGTTCCACCGGGGTGGAACGGCCAAAGATCAAGACCGATACCCGCAGCTTGCTCTTCTCGTAATTCACTTCCTCGACCACGCCGCTGAAATCGGCGAAGGGGCCGTCCAGCACGCGCACCGACTCGCCCGGATCGAACAGGGTCTTGGGCTTGGGTGCCTCGACGCTCTCCTCGACCTGATTCAGGATGGCCTTCGCCTCCTTTTCGGAGATCGGCGCCGGGCGATCCGAGGTCCCGCCGATGAAGCCCATCACCTTCGGCACATCCTTGACGAGGTGCCAGGTGTCGTCGTTCATTTCCATTTCCACCAGCACGTAGCCAGGGAAAAACTTGCGCTCGGTGGTGCGCTTGGCACCATCGCGGATTTCGACCACTTCCTCGGTCGGAACGAGAATCTCACCGAACTGATCTTCCAGCCCGGCGCGCTTGATCCGCTCCTCCAGTGACTTTTTGACCTTCTTCTCATACTGAGAATAGGCGTGCACCACGTACCAGCGCTTGGTCATCGCGTCAGCTCCCGCGCCCGGTGAGGGCCTCGAGCGTGAGCAGCAGCAGCGAATCCACGCCCCACAGCAGCACCCCCAGGATCAGCACCACGATCAGGATGATGGCCGTTGTCTGGACGGTTTCTGGCCGGGTGGGCCAGACGACCTTGCGCAATTCCGTGCGCGAATCGCGCACGACGTGGAAAGCCGCCTTGCCAGGCTGGCTCTGCAGCGCCACGGCCACCGCCACGCCCGCGCCGGCCAGCATGCCGACCACGCGGATCAGCGCGTTGAACTGGGGCTCGAAATAGTAGAAGCCGAAGATGCTGGCGGCCAGGATCGCGACTGCGGCCCACAGCAATACGGTATCCAGCGCTGATCCGGTTGTATCCGTCTGCGCAGTCATGTCTTGTGCTGACTCCCCGCGTATGTCGCGGCAATCATGGTGAAATGGCAGGCCAGGAGGGTCTCGAACCCCCAACCTGCGGTTTTGGAGACCGCCGCTCTACCAATTGAGCTACTGGCCTGTTGGGGCAAAAGGGCGCGTATTTTACCGATACGCCCTTGAA
>JBFKIN010000111.1:0-8090 GCA_041632255.1 Oceanococcus sp.
GGCCTGCAGTACGCCAGGATCAGCGCCAGTGACGGGCGGAGCGAGTTCGACTCCACCGCCTTCACCCTGCCGCTGTCCTATACGGTGGTGTTTGATGACGATCCCAAGCAAAAGCTGATCTTCCGGCTGCCGATCGGCATGACCCAGACCGAGGATGCCGACACGCTGCACCTGGCCTTCAGCGTGGCCTACAGCCATCCGATGACGGATCGCTGGTCGCTGACGCCCAGCGCCGGTTACAGCGTGGTCGGTTCCGAGGACCTCGCCGCTGCGTCAGCCCTGGCGTCCTTCTCCCTGACCAGCAGCTACGCACTGAGCCTGGGGAGCTGGTCCCTGAATATCGGCAACATGATCGGCAGCTACTCGACCCAGAAGTTCAAGGTCGGGGATTACGAGTCCGATCCGGGCATCTCCAATACGGTCCTCACCAACGGCCTGATGTTCAGCGGCCCGAATTCGCTGCTGGCCAATGACCTGGTCATGGAATACTTCATCAACGATACGCGCTACTCGGGTGATGACCTGTTCACCGACAACATGCAGGAGATCGGTATCAACCTGGGACGCATCCGCACCCAGGGCGAGATCATCACCAGCTATATGAAAGCCGGCCTGAGCTATGCGAAGGCGAGCGGGGACGGTGACAACGAGGCGGATGTGATCCGCCTGTCGCTGGCTTACAAGTTCTGAGGGGGGCGCCATGAAACAGCTGATTTGCAGTCTTGCGCTGGCGCTGGCCTGTTGCCTGCCCGCCGCGGCCCAGGATGCGGCCGGTCGGGCCGCAATGGTGGTCGGCGTGGCCTACGTCATCGATGCCAGCGGAACGCAGCGTCGCCTGGCGCGGGGTGACAGCGTATATGCCGGCGAAACCGTCGGTACCCAGCGGCACAGCTACGTCAATATCGTCTACAGCGACAGAGGGCGGACCCTGGTCGGGCCGCAGTCCGAGCTGAAGATCGAGGACTACAGCTACAGCCAGCCAGCCGGCGGTGGTCCGCGCACCAAGGGTGGTGCGGCGGCCAGCGACGACGGCGGGGTGGGGCGTTCCGTGTTCTCCCTGCTCAAGGGTGGCCTGCGCGCCGTGACCGGGCTGATCGGTCGTCACAGCCGCGAGGCTTACTCCCTGAAGACGCCGGTCGCGACCATCGGCATCCGGGGCACCGATTACTTCGTCGTAGTCTGCCAGGAGCAGTGCCAGAACCTGGGGCTGCCGCCAGAGGTCGATCCGAAGGGCGGCATCGTGCTGGGTGTTCACGAGGGCGGCGTCTTCGCCGTCAATGAACAGGGCGAGCGCTTCGAGCTGAACGAGAACCAGTTTCTTCTGGTCACGGCCAATGGCGAGTTCCATGAGCTGCCGGGGGAGCCGGCGTTCATGATGACCACGCCGCTGCAGGACCCGGAAACCTGCAACTAGGTCCCGATGGCGGCGCCCGTGGGTGCCGCCGCCTTACGCGGTCAGCGGGAAGGGCTTGCTGAAATAGTAGCCCTGCACCTGCTCGACGCCGAGCCCCTGCAGCAGCTGAATCTGTTCCTCGGTTTCACCGCCCTCGGCGATGAAGCCCATGCCCAGGCTGTGAGCCAGAGCGGCCACGCCGGCGATGATCTTCTGGGTGGATTCATCGCTCATCGCATCCATCAGAAAGGCCTTGTCGATCTTCAGCGTGTCCACCGGCAGGCGGCTCAGGTAGGCCAGCGAGCTGTGCCCGGTGCCGAAATCGTCGATCGCGATCTGGCAGCCGGTGGAGCGGATGCCCTGGAGCACGGTCAGGGTATGGGCCAGGTCCTCCATGATCTGTGATTCGGTTACTTCCATGCGGATGGTGCTGGGGTCCAGCGCATGCTTGTTCAGGGAGCGAGCAATGTTGTTGACCAGTTCCGGATCCTGAAACTGCCGCGCCGCCAGATTGATGCTGACGGTGAAGTCCTCGGCGAGCGGCTGATCGTATTGTCGGGCCAGTTCGGCGCGGCAGCGGCAGCCCTCGTCGATGATCCAGTGGCCGAGCTTCTCGATGATGTGCGAATCCTCGGCGATCGGGATGAACAGATTCGGTGCGACGAGACCGCTGCCCGGCTTGTTCCAGCGCAGCAGGGCCTCGAAACTGGTGGTGACCCGGTCGGCCAGCCGCACAATGGGCTGGAAGTAGAGCAGGAACTCGTCATTCTCCAGCGCCTGCAGCAGAGCCTGCTCGGTGCGCATGCGGTTGATGGCCAGTTCCTCGTCCGCCGTGGCGGTGGTGCCCGAGGGCTGCTCGATGAAGCCCTGGTTCAGGGCTTCCCGATAGCGCCGCAGGGTCAGGTGCAGCATATGGCGCACCAGCGGGTCGGACTTGGCGAGCCGCTCCTCCAGGTGTTTGCGCGTGACCACCGTCAGGATGCAGTCCTCCGCGGCAATCGCCGAGGCCATGCGGGGCTGCTGGCTGACCAGAGCCATTTCGCCGAAGTATTCGCCGGGCTCGAGCACCCCCAGGGTCTCCGGTTCGCCATCGACGTCATGAACGATCAGGATCCTGCCGCTCTCGATCACATAGGCGCACTCACCGCTCTCGCCTTCATGGAACAGGACCTCGTCTTTGACCAGGCTTGTTCTGAGTACTTCCATCCCCCAAGTCCCGCGCGGCCGCGATCCGCAGAGTATGCATCAACTGTGCCCGCGGCGCGTGACCTGCGTCACGGTGGTGGCGGCAGTCCGCGCCAGCTGTCCAGCACCATGGGGCGCCATGGCGAGTCCGCCGGCAGATCGACCAGCAGCTCCGCAAGCTGCGTGCGGGCCTGCTCGGTCTGGCCCATGCCCTGCAGGGCCAGGGCCAGGTTATTGCGCAGCGGGGGGGACGCCGGCTGCTGATGGAGCAGCGTCGTGTAGCCCTGGGCGGCGGCAGCGAAATCGCCGGCGAGCAGACGGGACGTGGCGCTGCCGAAGAGCAGCGCCGGGTCGCCCGGCCAGCGTTTCAGGGCGGCCTCGTAGGCTTGCGCCGTCAGCGCGGGAAAGCCGGACTCCAGCGGGCCCAGGGCGGAGAGCAGCGCCGTGCGATCCAGGGCCGCCGGGCTGCGTCCCGGCGAGGGAATGACCATGGCCCAGCGACCGGCGGCGCGCCACTGGCGCTGAAAGCGGGACCAGTCGACGGTCAGATCCGGCCGGGTACCGCTGTGCAGCCGCACCGTTTCCGGGTCCAGTGCGGTCAGCACGGCATAGTGCCAGACCGGCCACAGGCGCCAGCCCAGGTTCAGCAGCACCAGCACCGGCTGGCCGGCCTGCAGGCTGAGGCGCAGCGCTTCAGCCTGCGGCGGAAGAGGGTAGGCGAGGCGCCCGAAGCGGCGCGGCGCGGCCAGCATCTCTGCCTGCAGGCTGCCGCGGCGGGCCGGCAGGAAGACCAGACTTTCGAGCGCCTGTGGATGGGTGTCCACCCCGCTGTGATTGAGCAGGCTGGCCAGTGCGGCAGGGCCGCATTGATAGCGGGTCTGCGGCCAGAAAGGCACCGCGTCGACCCGCGCGCTGCCCACCGGCGGGGCCGGCGGACTCACGGCGCAGCCGTTCAGCAGCAGGATCAGTCCGGCCAGACAGGCGGCCGGGACCGCGCGGAAGCTCAGAAGCGGTTGAATATGTTGGTGATGCCGACCAGTTCCAGAATGATCAGGACGATGAAGACCACTCCGACCAGTTCAACCACGCCGGCGCCGGCAGGCAGGTCGGCCAGTTGCTGATCCAGCTGGGCGATCTCGGCATCGCTGAGGTTGCTCAGTCGCTGCTCCACCGCGTCGGGTGTCACCCCCAGGGCCAGCAGCTGATCGCGCACCTCACTGCGGTCGATGCTGGCCATGACCCGGCTGCGCGCGTCCTCCACCTGAGCCGGGGTTCCCGCGGTGAAGGCCTGGGTGCCGATCACCGCAGCCTGCGCCTGGAGGGGCAGGCCGATCAGGCAGCAGCTGAGCAGACCGCAGGCAGTGGCATGAAGGCTTTTTCGCATCAGGGTTCTCCGCAAGGCGTATTGCGCCCGATTGTAGCGCGATCGGCCACGGCGGACATGACGCGCCTGACGGCGCGTTTTGTTTAAGATCAGCAGCTTCGCAACGGAGCAAAGCCATGGCAGCCGATTTTTTTCAGGCCAGTGTCCTCAATCTGGTGATCAACCTTATCTACACGCTGGTGGCGCTGTTCGTGGGGGTCTATGCCCTGCTGCTGATTGACCGCCGGCTGATGCGTGAGATCAGCTTCGAGGAGGAGCTGAAGAAGGGCAACGTGGCGGTTGCCATCTTCGCCTCCTCGATTCTGCTGTTTGTGGCCCTGATCGTCACTTTCGGGTTCAAGGGCTGATGCCAGGGCGCCAGGGCGGCATTGCCGGTCCGCTCCTGCTGTTGCTGTTGTTGCTGTTTGTCGCCTTCCAGCTGGCCAAGGGTTTGGGCCGGGCGCTGGCGCCGGGGCCCGGCTGGTCGGAGCTGAGCCAGGAAGAGCGCCAGCGACTGGCGGTCCAGAGCCGCATGCATGCCGGGCACGGCCGGATTGAAGTGGTCCGTTCCGGCGCGCAGATGGATTCGCGCAGCCTGCTGGCGGAGCAAAGGCTGGGCAGCGGCTACTACCTGTTCGACATCGCCGGCGAGTCCCGCGCCACGGCCAGCGCCCTGGGAGTCGACCGGGAACACCATATCGTCAATGCCTATATGGTCGGCATCCTGCCCTTCGAGGTCGACAACCCCTGGCTGGCGCTGATGACCCTGGCCCAGCGCAAGCGCTATCAGTTCGATCATCTGCAGTACTGGGGTACCCAGGACGTGTGGCAGACCAGCGCTCAGGCGATGGTGATGTCACGCGGGGACTGCGAGGACCACGCCCTGGCGCTGGCCGACTGGCTGATCAGTCTGGGCGAGGATGCCCGGGTGGTGGTGGGCGAATATCGCGGCGGCGGTCATGCCTGGGTGGTCCTGCTCAAGGACGGGAACAGCTACCTGTTCGAAGCCACCCAGAAGCAGGGCTTGAGCAGCCAGCGCCGCCTGCCGCTGGCCAGCCTGCTGCCGGACTACCGCCCGTATCACATGTTCAACCGCGAGTATTTCTGGACCAATACCGGCACCAGCTATACGACGGATTACCGGTCGGCCGCCTGGGTCCGCAAGAGCCGTTACTGGCCCGAGGGTGGCTGAGACGGCGCAGGGCTCAGTAGTTGTCGAAATCGTCCTCGGCCTGCTGAACCTTTTCGTCATTGGCGTCCAGCGCGGCATCCAGCTTGTCGGCGATGGCATCGCCGGAATAGCCGATGGCCTCGGTGTTGCGGATCGTGCGGGTCTCCTCACGCCCGTCCTCGCTTTGCGACTGCTGAGGCTCGGAACTGCCGCAGCCGGCCAGCAGCCCGGCGAAAAGAAGGCTGCACAGCAGCCTGATCGATGATTTCATCCGCAACTCCTTCGGCACATTGTTGAGCAGTGTAGCCCTTCGGGCTTCAGCGCGGCGCGCGCAGCACCAGCAGGATCATCAGCAGGGCGCCGATCAGAACGCCGATGGAGGAAGCGGCAAGGACGGGGTCCAGCACGGTCTTCATGATGTCGCTGTAGAACAGCAGCAGGCCGATGCCCATCACCGCGGCGCTCAACTGGTGCAGGTAGAACTGCACCCGGGCGACTGCCGAGTGTTCGGCGGCCACCCACAGTTTGTGGATGAGACCGTAGATCAGCGACACCACGAAACCCACCAGCAGGATATGGGCATGGGCCACGAACAGGCTGTGATTCTTCGATGCGGCCATGTAGATGCCGATGGCCATGCCGATCACGGCGTAGACCAGGCCCCAGACCAGGAATTTTCTGTCCAGTGTCATCGTGCTCTCCCAGTGATGGCCGCCGATGCCCCGCAGCCTTGACGGCCTGCGCCGCGGGCGTTCGAGATGGCTGCCGGTTCAGGTATCGATGGGCGCCACCGACCAGTCAGGCAGGCTGGGACGGCAGACTATTCGCCGCTGTGACTGGACGACCGGGGCGCCCCGTGGCGCGCTGCGCGACGTCCGGCGGCCGGGTTCATCGGGTCTTGGTTCGCGCTTCCGCGGCGCGTGCCAGAAAAGCATCCGCTGCGGCGAGGGTCGCAAGCGTGACTTGCGGCAGTTCGAGCGCGATCTGTCTGGCGAGCGCTGTCTTGCCGTCGCGCGTGGCCAGTTCGAGCTTCTCGGCGCATTGGGCGAGATTTTCCATGCCCACCGTCTGGCTGCTGGCCTTGATCCGGTGCGCGTGCCCGCACACCGCCTCCAGATCCCGTTTGACCATCAGTCCGCCGATGACCTGCAAGGTGACATCGATATCGTTGCGGACGGTCGTGAGCAGTTTCACGACCAGTTCGGCGCCTATCTCATCTGTCAGGCCATCCAGCACCCCTGTGTTCAGCATCTCTGCCATGGCTTGCTTCCTCCCCCTCTCAGGCTGATGGCGATCAATATCCAAGAGTAGCGCGAATTTCGGTGCATGATCACTCTCCTGGATTTGCAGGCCGCTTTTTCGGCTGTCCTGATCGCAGAGCAGCCAGGCAATTCAGGCCGAGCATCAGGCCGGCGCCCGCGCAGGCCAGCACGAATGGAATGCGCACAATGCTGTCCAGTTGCAGGTGAAACCACAGCGCGAGCGCCAGCAGGGCGATGGACAGCGCCAGCCCCGCCCGGCAGGCCAGACGATGCAGACCGTCTCTGTGGGGGCGAGTACTGCTCATGCGGCGCGAACAGCGCGGCAATTCCGCGTGGCGAAGCGTCGGGCGCGTGCGCCGGCACGCCCATGGTTGCCGGCGGCATCGCCGAAGGCGCGCGGGATGCCCGTCACCCGAAGCGTTTTCGCGCCCGATTCGAATCCGTCCAAAGGTATCTCACCAGGGGGCGGTGGTAGGGTAGGGATGCACCGGGCCTCATGCTCATCGATGCTTGCCGATCTCGTAGCGGAGCAGCTCCAGGAACGATTGGTGGCGCATCGCGCCCGGGAGGGCTGCGCAGAACCACCAGGCCTCCCATTCCCCATCCGGCTGGCGTACCGCCGGATTGAGCAGATAGACGCCGCCTTCTGAAGTCTCGGAAATCTGCAGGCAGCCCTGCAGGTACTCGGTGCGCAAATGCACCGGGTCCTGCGCCGGCCCGTACACGAAGTACTGTTCATCCGAAATCTCGACCGCACCCGCCGGATTCCGAAAGGCCTCGATCCAGTCCTGATTCTCTTCCCTGAACCATCGCAGTTCCGGGGCCGCGCAGATTCGACCGGGAAAGTCGTAACCATTGCCGGGATACTCCCAGCCGTTCGTCGTCATCAGGAATGCACGGAAGGAACTCGGCAGCACGCAGCCCAGCCGCTCCTCAGCGGCGTCCAGCTCTGCCGCCGTGGCGGGCGCCTGCCCAAGCCAGCCACGCGCCAGGATCTCCCCGGCAACCGCATCGGTGATGTACTCGTCCTGCAGCAGGGAGTCGTTCCAGGTCCGCAGCAGCGTATCGTAGGGCCGGGTCATGGCGCAGCACCGCGCATTGTCCGCCCGGCGGTGCCTGCCGGCGGAGCTGCCTGCTGGCCGCGGCAGGAGTGGATAGCGGCTCGGTCATCACCGGCAGCCCGCTGATCGGCGGCAGCTGTCGCCGGCTGCGCGACCGCGATGCCGTCGCCGACCGGCGCGCGGATCCCGGGCATCACTGCCCGGCGTCCGGGATTCTGAGCCAGCGCCCCTGCATCCATGGTGTTCGGCTGCCATCGGCGGCCACCTTGTACACCGTGTAGTCAAATCCCCCGTCCCTGGTGATCGTCCAGTCTTCGGCGGTTTTCATCAGGGTTCCTTGAGCGTCGAAGCTTTCATTTTCCACGCTGAACCTGCCATCTTCCCGGGGTGTGATGCGTGATTCGAAAAGCTCGATGCCCCCCATGTCGCTCGTTCGGGTGACGCCGGCCCATTCCGGGGAGCCCGGCCGGCTGTAGAGGATGCCTCGTCCGACGGGCTTCCAGTTCTCCCCGATCTTGAACCACATCTTGGTGGTGATGAGGCCCGAAAAATCCTGATCGAACTGCTGGCGCGCCTGGCCGTCCGGACTTTCCCAGAGGCCGAACAGGGCAGCCATGGGTTCGGCTTGCGCGGCTCCGCAGCAGACGGACAGGAA
>JBFKIN010000112.1:0-8087 GCA_041632255.1 Oceanococcus sp.
CAGGGTCGCATCAACGGCGTCGAACTGGATGCGGCCATCTTCACCAACCTCAGTCGTGACCATCTGGATTATCACGGCGACCTGCGCAACTACGCGCGGGCGAAGCGCCGCCTGCTGGACGCGCCGGGCCTGTCCGCGCTGATCATCAACATCGATGACGACCATGGTCTGCGCTGGGCGAGGGAGCTGGCCGCCAATGGCAAGCCGGTGATCCCGTACTCGCTTGAGCGCACGGTGGATTTCGGTGATGCCCTGCAGGCAACTGACCTGCAGCAGGATCCCGAGGGTCTGCGCTTCTGCGTCCGCGCTGGCAAGGAGCAGTACGCCTTTTCCTGCGGCCTGATCGGGCGCTTCAATGTCTACAATCTGCTTGCCGTGGCCGCTGCCTGGCGGGCCGCAGGCGTGCCCCTGCCCCAGGTGCTCAAGGCCCTGGCCGGCGTGGGCACCGTGCCGGGGCGTATCGAGGCTTTCCGCGCCGAGGGGCGGCCGCTGGTGGTCGTGGACTATGCCCACACGCCGGGCGCGCTGAAACAGGTGCTGCTGGCCGTGGCCGAGCATCGGGGTGACCAGGGCCGGCTGACCTGCGTATTCGGCTGCGGTGGAGACCGGGATCGCGGCAAGAGGCCCCAGATGACCGCGGCGGCCGCCAGCCTGGCTGACCTGCTCATCCTCACCGACGACAACCCCCGCAGCGAGGTGCCGCAAGACATCGTGGCGGACATGCTCGACGGCATGCCGGCAGGCCAGGCCTATCGTGTGATCCACGACCGGGCTCGCGCCATCGCCGAGGCGATCAACGAGGCCGGCCCTGACGACGTGGTCGTGGTCGCCGGCAAGGGTCACGAGGATTACCAGCAGGTGGGCCAGGAGCGACGCCCATTCTCCGACCGTGCCCAGGTCGCAAACCGTCTGGGAGAGCGCACATGCAGCGCCTGAGCCTGCTGGCCGCCTGGCTGGGCCTGGATCTGCAGGGGTCCGATGCACCCCTGGGCGGTGCCTGCATTGATACCCGGAAGCTGCGGCCCGGCGAGCTGTTCATCGCCCTGCCCGGTGAGCGGGTGGACGGGCATGATTTCGTGCGTCGGGCGGCTTCGCTGGGAGCGGCCGGTGCCCTCGTGGCGCGCCGGATCGACGCGGACTTCCCGCAGCTGGTCGTGCCTGACGTGCTGGCCGCCATGCAGCAGCTGGCCGCCCGCTGGCGCAGGGAATGGGGTGGCCGGGTGGTCGGCGTCACCGGCTCCAACGGCAAAACCAGCGTAAAGACCCTGCTGTCGCAGTTGCTGGCGCGCCGTCATGCGGTCTACGCCACGCCCGGCAACCTGAACAACCACATCGGGCTGCCGCTGTGCCTGCTGAACCTGCGGCCGGAGCACGAGATCGCGGTGCTGGAAATGGGCGCCAACCATGCCGGCGAAATCGCCCGGATGGCGGAGTGGGCGCGACCCGATGTGGGCGTGGTGACCCAGGCCGGCGACGCTCACCTTGAAGGATTCGGCAGCCGTGACGGCGTGGCCAGGGCCAAGGGCGAGATGTTTGAGGCGCTGGACGGGCAGGGCGTCGCAGTGGTGAATGTCGATGATCCCTATCGCGCCCTGTGGCAGACGCTGGCCGCGCCGGCCCGCGTGATCGGCTTCGGTCGGAATGCCGACGCTGACGTGCGCGCCACCGACGAGGAAAACCAGCCGCTGGAGCAGCGCTTTGCCCTGCACCTGGCTGGCGGAAGCCGTCGCGTGGTCCTGCCGCTGCCCGGCCGGCACAGCGTGATGAATGCGCTGGCCGCTGCTGCGGCGGCGCAGGCCCTGGGCCTGCCTGAAGACGATATCCAGGCCGGTCTGGAGCAGGCGATGGAAGTGTCCGGTCGCCTGCAGCTGCGCCGCCTGGTCGGTGGCGGCCGCCTGATCGACGACAGCTACAACGCCAATCCGGGTTCGCTGCGGGCGGCGATCGAGGTGCTGGCGGCCTGCCCGCCCCCGCGTCATTTCGTGCTCGGTGACATGGCGGAACTCGGGGCTGCGGCCGAGGCGGCCCATCGCCAGGCCGGCTGCGACATCGCCGCGGCCGGTATCGAGCATCTGTGGTCCTGCGGTCCGCTGAGCGCCCTTGCGGCCGAGGCCTTTGGGTCATCCGCACACCACTTCGCCGAGCGTGAGGCGCTGTGCGCGTCCCTGCGCCAGGCGCTCGGGGCGGACAGCACCGTGCTGGTCAAGGGTTCGCGCAGCGCCGGCATGGACCGGGTGGTCGAGGCTCTGGTGGAGGCAACCCCATGATCTTTCACCTGGCCGAATGGCTGACCCCGGTTTTCAGCCCGCTCAATGCCTTCCAGTATCTGACCCTGCGGGCGATCATGGGGGTGCTGACCGCGCTGCTGTTCAGCCTGATTCTGGGGCCCTGGCTGATCGACCTGCTGGTGCGCAAGCAGATTGGCCAGCCCATCCGTGAACTCGGGCCGCAGTCCCACCAGACCAAGGCCGGCACGCCGACCATGGGCGGGGCGCTGATCATCGCGGCCGTCGGGGTGTCCACCCTGCTGTGGGCGGATCTGACGAGCCGCTATGTCTGGATCGTGCTGCTGTGCACCCTGGCTTTCGCCTGGATCGGATTCGCGGACGACTACCGCAAGCTCAAGTATCGCAACTCAAAGGGTCTGTCGGCGCGCGAGAAGTACGGCTGGCAGAGTCTGGCCGGTTTGGCCACTGCGGGCGCGCTGTGGTTCACCGCCGATGGCGCGGTCACCACGGCCCTGTATTTCCCGCTGCTGAAGGACCTGGCCATCCCCCTCGGTGGCTTCTTCTGGATCTGGGGCTACCTGGTCATCGTGGGCAGCAGCAATGCAGTGAACCTGACCGATGGCCTGGATGGTCTGGCCATCATGCCCTGCGTGATGGTGGCGGCCGCACTGGGCATTTTTGCCTACACCACCGGTCACGTGAAATTCGCCGCTTACCTCGGCATCCCCTATGTCGCGGGTGTCGGCGAGGTGCTGATCTTCTGTGCCGCCATCTGCGGCGCCGGTCTGGGCTTTCTGTGGTTCAACACCTATCCCGCGCAGATGTTCATGGGGGACGTCGGTGCTCTGGCGCTGGGGGCTGCCCTGGGCGTTGTCGCCCTTGTGGTCAAGCAGGAGATCGTGCTCTTCGTGATGGGCGGCGTCTTTGTCGCCGAGACCGTTTCGGTGATCCTGCAGGTGGCCAGCTTCAAGCTGACCGGCCGGCGCATCTTCCGCATGGCGCCGCTGCACCATCACTACGAACTCAAGGGGTGGCCGGAGCCGAAGATCATCGTGCGCTTCTGGATCGTCACCCTGATGCTGGTGCTGGTCGGTCTGGCCACCCTGAAGGTGCGCTGATGAACTGGGCCGGCAAGAAACTGCTGATCGTGGGGCTCGGGCTGAGTGGTTGGTCGGCCGTCCGCTACCTGCATCGCCAGGGCGCGGTGCTGAAGGTCTGTGACAGCCGCACGCAACCGCCGCACGCCGGGGCGCTGGCGGCGGAGTATCCGCAGGTGCCGCTGCAGGCCGGCAGCCTGCCGCTGTCCCTGCTGGACGATGGCGTCGAGGCGCTGGTCGTTTCGCCCGGGCTGGACCTGTCGCTGCCGCTGCTCACCGAAGCCCGCCGCCGGGGCCTGCCGCTGCTCGGCGACATCGAGGTTTTCGCCTGCGACAACAGCGTGCCGGTGCTGGCGGTGACCGGCTCCAACGGCAAGAGCACGGTGGTGACACTGCTCGGCGAAATGGCCCGGGTCTCCGGGCGCCGGGTACTGGTCGGCGGCAACATAGGCACGCCGGCGCTGGATCTGCTGTCCGAGGATGCGGACCTGATCGTGCTCGAACTGTCGAGCTTCCAGCTCGAACTCACCGAGTCGCTGCAGTGCGTCGCGGCCGCGAATCTGAACCTCAGCCCGGACCATATCGACCGCCACGGCGACATGCAGGCCTACGCGGCAGCCAAGGCGCGAATTTTCGCCCACGCGCAGCAGGCTGTGGTCAATGACGAAGACGCCCTGACCGCGATAGGGGCGGGTGCGTCGCCGCTGCGCTTCGGTCTGTCGCCGGATTGCGAGTTCCGCCTTCAGGGAGATGCCCTGACGGTACGGGGCGAAATCTGGCTGCGGGCTGCCGAGCTGAAGCTGCTGGGGGCCCACAATCACCTCAATGTGCTGGCTGCCCTGGCTCTGGGCGAGGCGGCGGGTCTGCCGCGCGAGACCATGTGCCAGGCCGCGCGTGATTTCTCGGGCCTGCCCCATCGCTGCGAATGGGTGGCGGAGCGCGGTGGCGTGCGCTGGATCAACGATTCCAAGGGCACCAATGTCGGGGCCACCCTGGCCGCCCTGGATGGGCTGCCGCCACGGGTGGTGTTGCTGGCCGGCGGCCAGTCCAAGGGCGGCGATTTCCGTCCCTGGGTCGCGCCGCTCACGGACAAGGGCCGCGCGGTCTTCCTGTTCGGAGAGGACGCCGGCAAGATCGCGTCGGACCTGGCGGCACTGCCCGACAGCGTGCGCCTGCGCGAAGTTGGAACCCTGCAGGCTGCGGTGGCGCAGGCGGGCGACGTGGCGGAGCCCGGCGACAGCGTTCTGCTGTCCCCGGGTTGCGCCAGTTTTGACCAGTTCAGCGGCTACGCCGCGCGCGGTGATTGCTTCCGCGAGCTGGTGAGGGCGCTGCCATGAGTCGCGCGCTGAGTGTCCTGCCGCTGGGTTTCCGTCTGCCGGAGCTGGATCGCGGTCTGCTCTGGCCGGTGGTCCTGCTGCTGTCCCTGGGCCTGGTCATGGTCGCCTCGGCTTCGGTCGCGGTCGCCGACCGGCAAACCGGTGACAGCCTCTACTATTTCTGGCGCCAGCTGGCCTATGCCGGGGTCGGGACTGTCGCCGCCGTCGTCATGATCAGCGTGCCGATGGCTGCCTGGGAGCGCTCCAGCTTCGTGCTGCTGGCGCTGGCCCTGCTGCTGCTGGCCGTGGTGCTGTTTCCCGGCGTCGGCCGAGAGGTCAATGGCGCACGCCGCTGGATCAACCTGGGGGTGGCCCAGCTGCAAGCTTCCGAGCCGGCCCGGCTGGCCATGTTCCTGTACCTGTCCGCCTATGCCGTGCGTCGCGCGGAAGAGTTGCACAGCAGCTGGAAGGGGCTCCTCAAACCCCTGCTGCCTCTGGGGGCGGCGATTTTCCTGCTTCTGCTGGAGCCGGATTTCGGTGCCTCGGCCGTGTTGCTGGTGGTCAGTTTCATGCTCCTGTTCCTGGCCGGCGCCCGCCTGCGGGATCTGGCCATCCTGGGGGGGCTGGCCCTGGCCGGTCTGGTCGCCCTCATGTTGTCGGCGCCCTATCGGGTGGAGCGGCTGATGACCTTCCGGGATCCCTGGGCCCACGCTTTTGACGGTGGTTTCCAGCTGACCCAGTCGCTGATCGCCGTGGGCCGCGGCGAATGGTTCGGCGTCGGCCTGGGCAATAGCGTGCAGAAATTGCTCTATCTGCCGGAGACGCACACCGATTTCATCTTCGCCATCTACGCCGAGGAATTTGGCCTGTTCGGCGTGCTGCTGCTGTTGTTGCTGCTCGGCGCACTGCTGCGCGCCAGCCTGCGGATTGCCGCCGCGGCGCTGGAGAAACAGCAGTATTTCGGTGCCTATGTGGCCTACGCGGTGGGCTTCTGGCTGGTCCTGCAGGCCCTGCTGAACATCGGGGTCAACATGGGGGTGCTGCCGACCAAGGGTCTGCCGCTGCCCTTCATCAGTTACGGCGGCAGCAGCATGGTCGTGTGCTGCGCGGCTGTCGGCCTGCTGCTGCGGGTGGCCCTGGAAGCGCGCCGCGCGGAGGCCACGGCATGAGGCTGCTGGTGATGGCCGGAGGCACCGGCGGACACGTCTTCCCCGCGCTGGCCGTGGCCGAGCAGCTGCGTGCCGAGGGTGTGCAGGTGCTGTGGATGGGCACGCGCCGCGGGTTTGAAGCAAGGGCGGTGCCGGCCGCCGGGTTCGATATCGCCTGGATCGACGTCGGCGGCGTCCGTGGCAAGGGCCTGCTGACCCTGCTGGCCGCGCCGCTGCAGATCCTGCGGGCGCTGCTTCAGGCCATGACGATTCTCCGCCGCTTCAAGCCGCGTCTGGTCCTGGGCATGGGTGGCTATGCGGCCGGCCCGGGCGGGCTCGCGGCCTGGTTGCTGCGCGTGCCGCTGATCATCCACGAGCAGAACGCCGCGGCCGGTACCACCAACAAGCTGCTCTCCCGCGTCGCCCGGCATGTGCTGCAGGCCTATCCGGACGTCTTCCAGGGGCCGCGGGTCATGACGGTCGGCAATCCGGTCCGGGCGGCCCTGGCCGGCCTGCCAGGACCCGCCGCACGCGAAGTCGGCGCCCACCAGCCCTTGCGCGTGCTGGTGCTCGGCGGCAGCCTCGGTGCGCTGGCCCTGAACCGAACCCTGCCAGCGGTGCTGGCCCGCTACGGCAGCCGGATCACGATCCGGCACCAGGCGGGTCGCACCCTGGCGGCGGCCCAGCAGGCCTATGCCGAGGCTAAGGGCGCGCCGGAACTGGAACTGGTCGAGTTCATCGACGACATGGCCGGAGCGCTGGGCTGGGCCGATCTGCTGATCTGCCGGGCCGGTGCCTTGACGCTGGCCGAAGTGGCCGCGGTGGGGGTGGCCAGCATCCTGGTGCCATTCCCGCATGCGATCGACGATCACCAGACCCGTAACGCGGAGCATCTGGTCCGGGCGGGTGCGGCCCTGCTGCTGCCGGAAAGCCAGCTCGGCCCCGCCAGCCTCGCCTCGGCCATCGACCCGCTTTTGGCGGCGCCTGAACGGCTGTTGCGCATGGCCGAGGCGGCGCGCCGCTGTGCCCGGCCGCAGGCCACCGCGGATATCGCAGGCTGCTGCCGGCCCTACCTGGAAGGTGCGGCATGATTGACGCTCAGGGACTGCGCCAGATGCTCGCCGCCCGCATGGGCAAGGTGAGCCGGATTCACTTCGTCGGCATCGGGGGCTCTGGCATGGCCGGGATCGCCGAGGTCCTGCTGAATCTGGGCTATCAGGTCAGCGGCAGCGATCTGAACGACACGGCCGTCACTCGCCGTCTGGTCGCGCTGGGTGCGACGGTGAGTCGCGGGCATGAGGCCGCCGCGGTGCAGGGTGCAGACGTGGTCGTGCGCTCGACCGCCGTAGCGGCCGAGAACCCCGAAATCGCCGCTGCGCTGGCCGCCCGCATTCCGGTGATCCGCCGGGCCGAGATGCTGGCCGAGCTGATGCGCTTCCGCATCGGTATCGCCATCGCGGGTACCCACGGCAAGACCACCACCACCAGCCTGACGGCGGCGGTGCTGGCCGCAGGCGAACTGGATCCGACCTACGTGGTGGGCGGTCTGGTCAAGAGCAGCGGCAGTAATGCCCGCCTGGGAGCAGGGCCCTATCTGGTCGCCGAGGCGGACGAATCCGACGCCTCCTTCCTGCATCTGACCCCGATGATTGCCGCGGTGACCAATATCGATGCGGATCACATGGAAACCTACGGCGGTGATTTCAACCGCCTGTGCGAGGCCTTCCTGGAGTTCCTGCACTTCCTGCCTTTCTACGGACTGGCCGTGCTGTGTGCCGATGATCCGCACCTGAACCGGCTGATCCCGCGCATCGGTCGCCCGGTCGTGCGCTACGGCATCGATGCCGAGGCCGACATCCGGGCGGTGGACCTGCATACCGACGCGGGCGGCACCCGCTTCACGGTGGTCGGCGCTGCGGCGCAGGATTTCTCCATCCGGCTCAATCTGCCGGGCCGGCACAATGTGCTCAACGCCCTGGCGGCCATCGCGATCGGTCGTGAACTGGGCGTCAGCGAGGCGGCGATCCAGCAGGCTCTGGACGGCTTCGAGGGTATCGGTCGTCGCGCCGAGCGCCTCGGTCCCCTGAAGCTGGCCGCCGGAGAGGCCCTGCTCATTGACGATTACGGCCATCACCCGCGCGAGATCGCCTGCACCATCGAGGCCATGCGTCACGCCTATCCGGAGCGGCGCCTGGTGCTGCTGTTCCAGCCCCATCGTTACAGCCGCACGCGTGATCTGCTCGACGATTTCGCCGAAGTGCTGGGTGGCGCCGATGTGCTGCTGCTCACCGAGGTCTA
>JBFKIN010000113.1:0-8081 GCA_041632255.1 Oceanococcus sp.
GCACGTGCTGCGCGGGCACCGCCTGCCAGCGCTGCCTGCCCCGCCGCCACTGCCAGGCAGCCTTGCCGTCCAGGCTGATGTAATACCAGGCCATGCGTCCGATGCGCAGGTAGACCACGATTTGCGCACTCCCCTCCAGGGCCCCGCGCCAGGCCTCCAGGCTGCGACCGTAATCGGCCTCCACCTGATAAGCCTCGAAGACCCGGCGATACTGCTCGGACACCGGAGTTTCCGGATCGGCAAGCATGCGTCGCAGGCGTTCGATCCGGCCACGCCGTTCTTCCAGCAGGAAGGGCAGATCGAGCGCGACGAATTTCTCCAGCCCATCGACCATGCGCACCAGCATCGGCACCAGTTCCTGGCGCGTGCGATCCAGCCTTTCCAGCTGCTGCTTCAGCTCTTCACGGCGCAGCTCCTGCTGCTCGATCGTCGCCTCGAGCTGGCGCACGTAGAGCTGCAGCTGCTGGGCCTTCCATAGCTGGGCCCGATACTTTTCCAGCAGGGCGCGGGCCTCATCGCTGAGCCGGTCGATCTTCTCCTGCGAGGCGCGGGCCTCGCGGCTGGTCTGGCGGGAGCTGTCCTGGGCCTGGCCAAGACGGTCCTGCGCGGCCAGCGGCGCAGTCATGGCCAGCAGCAGGCCGGCCAGCATCACGGTGTGTCTTCTCATTGCACCATTTTTGTCGTTTCGAGCAGGCGTCGGGCCTGGATCAGATTCAGATTGCGGTACACGGTGGCGGCGATCCTCGGGTAACGCACGCGCATCCGCTCCAGATCGTCGCCATTGAATTTCAGCAGCCGGGCCGGCGTCAAGGCATCGACATTGGCCGACCGCCTGCTGCCGAACAGCCCCACCTCGCCCATCACCGAACCGCGCTTCATCACCGACAACTTGCGCCGCTCACCGTCGCGATCGACCCAGACCTGCAGCTCGCCGTCGACGATCACGTAGACGTCATGGGCATCATCGCCCTCGGTGATCACGCGGTCGCCGGCATTGACGGTCTGCAGATCCGACAACAGGGCAAAGGTGCGCGCCTGCCGTCCGCTGAGATCCTTCAGCAGCGGAATCGACAGCTGGGGATCCTGTCCCAGGTCGAGACGCAGGACATCCCACAATGTGACGATGCGCACGCCCGATCCGAGTGCCGGTGTGAACACCACATCCGCGACCCAGGCCACCATCAGCGTGAAGGCGGCCAGAGCACCGAACTGCACCTGGTTCTGCAGCGTGGAAAAGCACAGCACCAGGAAGCCGGAGCACAGCGCGATCGTGGTAAAGGTGACGGGACGCAGCACGCTGCGCAGGGCGCTGGCCACCGCCTTCTTCTCGCTGGCCTGAGCCCTGGCCTCCGCATTGAAGCGGACCAGGAAATGGATGGTGTCGTCCACCGCCACCCCCAGGACGATACAGGCGATGAGGCTGGTGGTCGGATTCAGGCTGATGTCGAACAGTCCCAGGGTGCCGAAATAGACCGCGACCGGCAGCAGATTGGGCATCATGGCGATCAGACCGACCCGCCAGGACGTGAACAGCATGGACAGGATGACGTAGACCACCAGGGACGCGACGCCGATGCTGATCCACTGCCCGGCGGCGATGTCCTCCACCGTGTTGGTGACCAGCACGGTGTTGCCGGTCACGGTGGCATCCAGTCGCCGGGGCAGGCGCTCCAGCCGCCGCTCGATGCGCTCAATCAGCTGCTTGATCGTGGCCGAGTCCTCGACATTGGCCCGCACCTGGATCTGAGTGGTGGAAAAGCGTTTGTCGACCAGCGAATTGAGCGCATTGCCGCCGCCGAACAGCAGCAGCTGCTTGGCCTCGGCCCGGGAATCCGGGATGCGGGCGAAGGCCGCGTCGCCATCATTGAAGCTGCGGTTGATCAGCTTGAGGTGATCCACCAGGGACTGGCTGGTGCCGACTTCCGGCTGCTCCGCCAGCCAGGCCTGCAGGGATTCGATAGCCCGCAGCACTTCCGGCTCGGCGAAGGTGTCGGGCACAAAACCTTCCAGCACGATGGAAAAGGGATTGGCGCCGCCCAGTTCGGCATTGATCGCCTCGTAGTCCTGGCGAACCGGATGATCTTCCTGGAAACCGCTGACATAGCCTGTGCCGACCTGAATGCTGAAGGTCGAGAGCAACCCGGCCACCAGCAGGAGGGCACCGATAATGACGATCGGCCTCCGGAATCGCAGGCTGACGTCCGCCAGCAGGCGGCTGCCCCAGTCGAACAGCCGGCCACCGGGCGGTTCCTGCATCTGGGTGCCGACACAGTCCACCCGGCTCAGCATGGCCGGCAGAAAGGTCAGCGAGAGGACCAGGGTGTAGCCGATGCCGGCGGCGGCGAAGATCGCGAATTCGCGCACCGCCGGCAGGGGGTTCAGGGTCAGCGCCAGGAAACCGGCGCTGGTCGTGATGCTGGTCAGCACGAGCGGCAGCCCGATCTGCTGCACCGCCACCCGCGCGGCCTCGGCCGGTTCCCCGACACTCTTGCGCACCACGAAATACTCCGAAACCACGTGCATGGTCGCGGCCAGGCCCAGGGTGATGACCACCGGTGGAACGATGGAAGACACCAGATTCAGGGACACCCCGCTCAGCGCGACCGTGGCCAGGGTCCAGGTCAGCGCGATCAGGATGGTGACCGTGGGCAGCAGCATGGCGCGCAGATTGTGGAAGGCCAGCAGCAGGATGCCCGCGACGAGGGCGAATATGGCCGGAATGGTGAAACGCATCTGCTGAGTCACGGCCCGGGTCAGTTCCGCCTTGATCAGCGGCCCGCCGGTCATCCAGACCTTGGCTTCCGCTGCACTTTGCGAGGCCATCTCGCGCAGGCGCCGCTCGAAGCCGCCATCCGCCAGGACGGCGGCTGGATTGCCGTCCAGCGTGAGCACGAAAGCTGCCACGCGGCCGTCATTCGACACCAGGTGGCGATTGACGAGGCTGTTGTCCTGCAGATCGCGACGCAGCGCGGCGCGGTCCTCTTCCGTGGCCACCGGCATGCGGGTGAACACGTCGACGTCGAGGTATCCCTCGTAGTTGCGCACGTTGGACACCGTGGCCAGCGACTGCACCTGACGCAGTTCGGGCAGGCGGCGCAGCGCCATGGTGAGTTCGTGAACCGCCCGCAAACCCTCGGCGGTGAGCACATCGAAATCCGCCAGCGCCAGGATCAGCACGTCGTCGGCACCGAACAGACGTCGGGTCTGTTCGTAGAACTTGCGGCCGGGATGGTCGCTGGGCAGCAGGCGATCGACTGATGCGTCGATCTGCAGGCGGAATTCCTGGGTCCGCACATCCCAGATGCAGTTCACCGCCAGCGCGGTCAGCAGCGCGGTCAGGATCAGCACCGACCGTCCGTGTGCGTCGACCCAACGGCTGAAGGCGGCGATCATGTCGGCGTGGTCCTAGTGCGCCAGCTGGAAGGTCTTGGGATTGAACAGCCGGGCCGGGACCGTCTCGTCGTAGCGGACCTTGGACACTTCCAGCACCGAACGGGTCTTGCTGCGCAGATTCTCCATCGTGACCCGACCGAAGACCCAGCGTCCATCAACCTGGGAGAACCGTTCCACATCGCTGTGCATGCGCTTGAACAGGCCGGACTCGTCGAAAAACCGCACCTCCGCAATCAGGCAGGTCGCGGCGTCAACCTCGAGTTCCAGCCGGGTGTAGCTGCTCTCCGCCTCCGGCGCCGGGTGCAGCACCAGCTGATGCATGCCCCGCCCGCCCCGCACGACCTGGCCCTTCAGCTCCGCATTGACGTCGGACAGCACAGTCTGCAGGTGCTTGAGGTCCTCATAGCTGAAATCCGTGCCCCACAGCGGCTGACCGCGCATACCGCCGATCACTCGCCGGACCCGGTCGATCGCGGGCAGATAGACATACATGTCGTCGCGCTCCTGCCTGGCCAGCAGGAGATAGCGGGCGCCGGCCAGATCGGGCGGCTCCTCGACGCTGAGCATCAGATCCACCAGTCCACGCCTGGATTTCACCCCGTAGAGGCGGGCGCGCAGCACCTGCTGCCCACCGCCGGCGTCCTCGGACATCAGCTTCACGTGCTGGCTGAGACTCTGCTCCGGCAGATTGGCCTGCATGCAGCTGCGCAGGCGGTCAAGCGGGTCGGGTTCCGCCGGTGGCTGGGCCGCGATGGTGAAAGGCCCGCACAGAAGAACGAACAGCCATGACCTCACCGCTGCCCGAGACATCCGGCAATCAATTCCTCGCATTCCCTCTCCGCCACGCTTCTGACTGGCCGGGGGGCAGTGTAGCAACTCCGTGACAGCCCGGCTCAGTCCTGCCCGACCTCGGGCAGCGGGGGCTTTTGCAGGCCGAATTCCTCCAGCATGTGGCCGGCCTTCTCGCGCAGCGGGGCCGCTTCCGTGTCCTGCTGACGCAGGGACAGAAAACGGGCTTTGAGCAGCAGCCACTCGGGATGCAGCAGGCGGGCCTCGCAGCTGTCGATCAAATCACCGCTGCGTTTCAGGGGCGCCTGATAACGCTTGAGGTAACCCAGCGGCCGGGACGCATACAGGCCCGACCGAATCTGCGCCAGCAGCGCCTGGATCTGCGCCAGCTGGGCGCCTGACTCATCCGCCTGCCTGACCGCCCGCTGGGCGGCTTCCCTGGCGCCGCGGCCATTACCCGCCAGCAGCTGCGCCAGTGACATGTCCGCCTCAAGCCAGCCGGTTTCGCCGAGACCGAAAGCCTGACCGGCGCCGCGTGCCAGCCCGTCTTCCAGCGCCACCAGGGCTTCGGTCGGCTGACCCGCGCGGATCAGGGCCCTGCCGTAGGCCATCAGGGCGAGCAATTCCGCCACCGGGTTCTTCAGGCCCTGGGCCTGCTGCATGGCCTGTGCGGCCAGATCCTGGGCCTCGTCAGCCTCTCCGGACTCCGCCAGCACATAGGCCAGAGCCGCCTGCGCCATGACAACCTGTTCATTGTGACGACGCAGTCGCGCCGTATCCAGGGCGTGCCGAGCCAGACTGGCCGCCTGTGCCGCCCGACCCAGCCACAGGCTGATCCAGGCCTTGAGCACCGACAGCGCGACATAAGGCGAATAGGACAGCTGTGCGGCCCCCGTCTCGCTGTCGTCGGCGCAGAGCCACAATCCATCCTCGGCATTGCGCAGTGCGGAACTCAGACGCCCGAGCGCCAGCTCGCTGTAGACCAGCGGCACCAGCACCAGCAGTTGCAGAGCCGGCTCGCCACTCTCGCGCGCCGATTCCCGCACGCCCTCCAAAACCGCCACCGCCCGCCCGGGATCGGAGCTGGCCAGTGCCACGGCGCTCTGCCCCAGAGCCATCAACAGGCGGTTCTCCAGGCTGATCCGTCCCCTGGCCAGGGCCTCCGCCTCGTCACTGACCTGGGCCAGCTGCGACTTCTCGATGCCGCAGCGCGCCGCGTACTGCAGCCATCTGGACAGCACCCGCAATCGCAGGTCGGCATGCGCCCCCGTGTCCAGTTCGCGCAGGAGTTCCCTGGCCCGATCCAGACGCCGCAGAGCGTCCTGCAGATCGGTTCGGGCGCCGCATTCGGCACTGCCCAGGTAGGCAGCCACCGCGGATTCCGTTTCGCCGGCTTCGGCGTGATGCCAGGCCAGCTGGGCGAGTTGCATGCTGTCCTGCCGCGGCGCCTCGGCCATGGCGGCAGCCACCCGCCGGTGAATCTCCCGCCTCTGCTCACCCAGCAGCGCCTCGTAGGCCACCACCTGGAACAGGGACTGGGAAAACAAAAGCGCGCTGCGGCTGTCCGGCCCCACATCACGCTGCAGAAACCGCTGACGCTTGAGCAGGTCCAGGCTGACGCCGATGTCCGCCGCGCCGTGGACCTTGTCCAGCAGCTCCAGCGGCACCCGCCGCCCGATCACCGCGGCAGTCTGCAGCAGGCGCTTGGCTGCCTCTGGCAGCGCATCGATGCGCGCCGCGACAACTGCCTGTACCGATGGTGGCAGTCGAATCTCTCCCGGCTGCTTCTTCAGCTTTACGCGCCGGCCTTCCCGTTCCAGCACGCCACTGGCCAGCAGCTGTTCCACGAGTTCCACGATGAACATCGGGTTGCCACCCGCCTGCTCGATAATGGCCTGACGCAGGCTCTCCAACTCCTTGCCGGAGCCGATCAGCGCATCGAGAAACTGAGCCGACTGCGCCGCGGCCAGGGGCTGCAGCACCAGATTCCGGATCACCCGGGGTTCCTGCCAGGGAAACACGTAGTCGCTGCGCGCGCTCATCAGAACCAGCACTGGCGCATGCGCGAGCATGCCGACCATGGCGTCCAGCAAGGGGCGGGAACGCGCATCATCCAGCCAGTGGATGTTCTCGATCACGCAGACCAGATGATGATTGAACGCGCCCTCTCGCATCAGCCGCAGCATCAGACTCAGGGCCAGTTCGATGCGCAACTGCACGTCCTGATCCGTGCCGGCTTCGGGCTCTTGCAGGCCGAGCAACACGTCCAGGTTGTCCAGCAGCATGGGCGGCAGTGGCGCAAAAGGCTGCAAGCGCTGCTGCACCTGCTCACGCGCCAGGTCGAGCTCCATGTCCGGCTCCAGGCCGAAGTAGCTGGCGAACAGTTCACAAACCGGCGCCAGGGGGTCGGCCCGATGATGGGAGGAGCCATGCACGCCAAAGACATGGACTTCCTGCTCCCGGCAGCGACGCATGAATTCACGGCACAGACGGCTCTTGCCCAGGCCGGTATCGGCAGAAATGGTGACCAGCAGGCCGCGCCCCTGATTGACCACCTGAGCACGATAGGCCGCCAGCAGATTCAGTTCGCGTTCGCGCCCGATCAGCGGCAGGTCCTCTGATTCCTCCGGCTCGGCGCGACGCCGGGCTCTGAGCAACTCGTAACTGCGGATCTTGCTGCTGAAACCCTTGATCGAGACGCTGCCGCGCTCGGCCATTTCGAAGGCATCCTCGACCAGGGCGCGGCTGTATTCGCTGAGCAGGATGGTGTTCGGCTGGGCCAGCTGCTCCATCCGCGCGGCCAGTCCTACGGTCTGACCCTTGGCGGTGTAATCCATGCGCAGGTCGTCGCCGATGCGGCCGACCACCACCTGCCCGCTGTTCAGGCCCTGCCGCACCCGGAAGTCGATACCCAGGCTGTCGTGCAGTTCCTCAGCCAGGCCGCGGATGTCACGCTGGATGTCGAGCGCCGCCCGACAGGCCCGCACCGCATGATCCTCGTGAGCGATGGGAGCGCCGAACAAGGCCATGATGCCGTCGCCCGTGTACTGGTTCACCGTGCCCTCATAGCGGTGCACGTTGTCGGTCAGCAGGGCGAAGAAACGATCCAGGATCCGGTGCCATTGTTCGGGATCAACCTGGCGGGACAGCGCCACCGATCCCTTGACATCGACAAACAGCACGGTGACCTGCTTGCGCTCACCCTCCATGGCCGAGCGCGACTGCAGAATCTTTTCACTCAGATGCCGCGGCGTGTAGTGGGGACGCTGGGCCGACTCATCGATGCCCTTGCCGCATTGATTGCAGAATCGGGCATCCGGGGGGTTCATGTGACCGCACTGGCCACAGACCTTGAGTCCGGCCGTGGTCATGAGCAGGCCACCTGCGCGGACAGCCGGGCCTCTGCACCGCAACGCCGCCAGTGCTCCTGCGCCTGTGCCCACCATTGGGCGGCGCCCCCTTCATCCTCCTCTTGCCGGGCCAGGACCGCACGAAACTGCAGCCAGTCACCCCGAAAGAGTTCCGCACCGGTGTCCCGGATCAATGCGTCCATGGCGCCCAGACACTCCTGCAGTGACCGCTCCTCATCCTGCAACAGCCGGGCCTTGCGTATCCAGGCGCGCAAGGTCCAGACCCGCTGCCGGGCCGCCCGCCCGCGGGCGATGGCCTCCTCCACGGTCTCGCGTGCTTCTTCAAGGCGACCCAGATCGTGGTATGCCTGCGCCAGGGTGCCCAGGTGGGCAGCGGCGAACTGCGCACCGATCGCATCCGGCGCGACGAGGCTGCGGCTGTGCTCCAGCAGCTCCACCGCCGCACCGGGATCACCCTGCGCCATGGCCACCTGCGCCGCGGCCCGCTCAGCGATTTCGATGAACGTGGAACTGCCGAACTCCCGCGCA
>JBFKIN010000114.1:0-8029 GCA_041632255.1 Oceanococcus sp.
CCGCTGGTGGTCGGGTCCAGTGCGACATCGAAGGTCTGCGAACTGCCCTGGACCAGCCTACCCAGGGCCTGGTCCGGCCCGCCATTGACCGCGTAGCTGAAGATGAAATCATCGCCCTCGGTATTGGCCGGCGCCGTGGCGCTTAGCTCGATGCGCACCGATGCGCCGGCGACCACGCCGGACACTGTCCAGCTATGTTCCAGGTAGGAACGCCGGTTGGCCGGCTTGCCGCCGCTGTGCTGCTCGCGCAGCACTTCGCTGCCTGACGCCTGCTGCGTGCTCAGGTAGGAGCCCGATTCGATCGTGCCGAACAGCGTCGACTCGGCACTGGCGACCGCGATGCTGGGTCTGTCAACGGTCAGCGGCGCGGTCGCTGCGCTCTGGTCCTGGCCCACGGCGTTGTAGACCTCGAGCTGGTAGGCGTAATGGCCGTTGGCCAGATTGTTGTCAGCGTAGGTGCTGCTGTCGCGCGGCAGGCTGGCGATCAGCGCGAAGCTGCCGCCGTTGTCCGAGCGCAGTACCCGGTAGCCGGCCTCATTGGCTTCCGGGACGGACACCGGGTCGGTCCAGTCGAGCCGGATATTCACGTCGGAGACCAGCGTGGCGCTCAGGTCGTCGGGCGCGACCGGCGGCTGGGTGGCCACGACGTCCTGGGGCACCGTGCCATTGATGAAATACTCCCCGAGGCTGCCGTAATCGGTATAGCCGTCGGCCAGCGGGTCACCTCGACCGACCCCGCGCACTTCCAGGTAATAGGTGCCAGCCGAAGCCGCGTAGTAGATGCTGGCCGACGTGCCCAGATCCGGGTTGCTGCTCTGCAGTTCGGTGCCTGACGCATCCAGCAGCCGCACCTGCAGGTCGAGGTTGGAACGCTCGTTCGCGATGTAGGTTTCCAGATGGGCCGGCGTCACGCTCAGGTCGATCTGGCCGGCGCCGATGGACAGGACGAAGAGGTCGCGGTCATTGCGATCTTCGATGACGCCGCGATTGGCGAGGCTCGTGCCGGCGGGATCACTGACCCGCCCGCTGCTGACCACGTTGACGCCACCGGTCACCTGAAGAGGTGTCGCCGTGCCCAGGTCCGTGTCCGCGTGATCATCGATGTCGTAGCCCAGCACGCTGGCGATCTGCGCGAGATCATCCTGCTGGTTGTTGGCGCCGAGGTACTCACCCTTGCTCCATTGGCTCAGCACGACCGAATAGGCGGCCCCCATGATCGGCCCCCAGCTCACCGTACCCGAGCCATGGCCACTGTAGTAGGAACTGGTGGCCGTTCCGTCATGGCTGAGATTCAGGTTGTGGCCAAACTCGTGCGAGATGGCCTCGCTGACGCCATTGAGGCTGGTGTTGAACACCAGGCCCGGCGAGTAGTAACTGTCACCAAAACCGTTGTAATAGGCCACGCCACCACAGCCGCAGCCACCCTGGGTGTAAATCCAGTAGCCGTTTTCGTCCTGCTCGTCAGTGATCAGGATGTGACCGACATTCGGCCCGTATTCGATACGTCCGCTGGTGGGGTTGACCGTGAAGGGAGGCTCTTCGGTGGTGACATCGACATCGAACGGCGCGAAATCCTCGGCCACGCGGCGCCATGACTCGGCGATGATGTCGATTTCGGTGTCGCTGAACTGCGTATGGTCGGCATCGCGGGAGTACGGCTTGGCATACAGGGGCGACTGGCCGGAGTAGCTGCTCCAGACCGTCGAGATCAGGTCGTGACCGTCGAAGTCGATGTAAAGGACATTGGCCGCCCCCGGTTTGCTGTGCAGCAGGAAGGCCTCGGACGCCGGAATGGCCGACGCGGGCGCGGGATCGCCCGGCCCCGTCTCGGCGGCTGGAGCGGGATCCTCGTAAAGCACGTCGCCGCGGGAGTCGACGCGCATGTGGGCGACGTCGGCGGCCGGAAAAGCGTTCGCGCGCAGCACCTGCAACGCGCGCGCCTGGGCGTCAGGCGCGAGTGCCTGCAGCGCGTCGCGGAAGTCACCAGCGGGCAGTTCGGAGATCGATGCCGGCTCGCCGGGACCGAAATACCGCCCATCCGGCGGCTGCGCGAAGGCGGGGGACAGGGACAGTGCGGCGAAAAGCAGCAATGACCCGTGAAACTTCTGCGAACGTGTCAACTTCATGGATTCACCGGCCATAGTCAGCTCAATCATCCTGTCTCCAGGTGACGACAGTAGCCGATGCCTCATTGGACGTCGAATTTCGGGGATGCCTCCGCCAATCCGGCCCAGGCAGCTGCACCGCTGATGCGCTGAGGGCGTTTATGCGGTTTCTGAGCTGCTTTGGCGGATTTTCAGACCTTGCGGCTCGAGCCCACCCGCGGCCCCGGCTTCGATAAGAGATGAATCCAAGGTGGGCATCCTCTGCCCTGGCGAAGCGCCAGCCGCCGCTTGATGGCAAGGCTGGGACAGCGCGACGAGATCAACCCCGATGATCAAGAATCTTCATGCCGCCGACCCCACGCCCTTTGTGGCGGCCATCGGATTCAGGCCTGCGCGCGCCGGCGCATTCAGCCAGCGGCACGCGACAGCCCATCCGGCCGATCACGGTTGCACCTGATTGCCCCCCGGTATGCAGGAGCGTGGAGCCTGCGCGCGCTGCCAAAGCGCCGGATCAACGGAACTGCCCCCCTGATGCGCCATGACCCGGGGAAATTTCACCAGGCTGATCAGGCGTGAATGGCGACAGTCGGCCGACGGCCGTAATTTCGCATCGATTCTCGCGATCACGCCGCAGACATGGCATGGAAAGCAGAAACCCCGGGCAGCCCGCGATGGCCCATCATGCACTCACTCAAATGATGTAGACCTTTTCAGCCCTTTGAGCCCCTCGGGATGATGGCCCAAATTTTGTCGTCGCCCATGAATCGCCGAGGGAATAGCACGCATTTTCAACACCCTGTGACGCCACTTTGCGCGGAATCCCGCAATCGCGCTCACCTGGCCGTGAATGTCCCCCGTCATGGAACAACCTAATATTTTTACACCGTGGGGAACTCCGAACAGTTCTGGTCCGTGTCATCCTTATGGTCTGGGGTGCGTGGCACCGCGCGACCATAATGATCGGCATGTCCTGAGGGGGGTCGTCATCATGTTTCGCATTGTCCTAACCAGCGCCATGGCGCTGCTGAGTGCCCACGGGCTGGCTTCCGAACCGGCTTCCCATGATCTGAGCGTGCCGACGGAGCCCGACCAGAGCATCACCGTGGAATGGACGGGCACCGCTTTGCCCGGAGCGCACGGCAATCTGAGCCCCGTCGATCCGAACAACCCGGACCCCTTTGAACTGCTGTCGAACATCTGCCCGCCTCCCGTAGGTCTGGATGATGCGCACGTGATCAACCTCACGGTGCCGGAAGACGCCTACGACAGGGTGCAAGTTCGGTTCGAATACCACATAGAGTGGGAAGAAGGCTCCAATCTCGCCGGCTTTGTCACCGTCCCGGATCTGGTCCTCAGCGTGTACGAGGGGACGACCCTGCTAGGCACCAGCGACGGCGGAACGCCAGAAGAAAACGTTTCGCTGGACAATTTGCCCCCCGGCTCCTATTCAGCCGTGGCCTGTCCTTTTCTGGCCGCTACCCCGACGCCCTATCGCGGGCGCCTGACCATGACGGCGTCCAGCGCCAGTTGCGCAGTGCCCCCGACGCAGGCAAAGGCCCATGCAGCGCCGCGGCCAGCCGGCGCCCTGCCGTGGCGGGATGAAATCGCTGGCTTGCCCAATTTCAACGTCGCGGACGCTGCCGCCGACGCTCAGCTGTCTGCCGTGCCGGCTTTTGGCTACAGCGGCCGCCATCAGTCCGCCCTGTTTGATCGCGGGCTGGGCAAGCCGACCTTCCTGTGGGCCGAGAGAACACTGGCGGCATCAGCTGTCGGCCCCCTGGCCAGCGAGCGCGATCTGCTGATCGCCCGCGCGCGCCAGCATCTGGCACATGAGGCAAAGAAGCTGCAGCTGACTCCAGAGATGATCCGCGACGCCGAGGTCGTCAACGCACAATTCAACGGGAATGGGCCGGCCGTGGTCCGCTTCCGCCAGCGATTCAATGGCCATCAGGTGCACGCCCGCAGCCTCAACGTGGTGCTCGACCGGACACACACGCCGATTGCCGTCTCGGGCTGGTTCGCGACCGGTTATGCGCCCGCCGAGGCGGCAGCCCGACCCTGGACGCTGACCGCGGCACAGGCCATCGCCGCGGCCTGGAATCATCTGGGAGGCAGCCTGGAGGCTTCTGCGCTGAACCTGCGCCGCAACCAGGGTGAATACGCGTGGTACGCGGCGCCGGCCCTTTCCGGCAGCCACGTATTCGAGCGCGATCCACGCAGCCGAGCCGTCTACTTTGCCCGGAACGGGCAGCTGGAACCCGCTTATTACGTGGAATTGTTCGCGCAGGCGCGCGCAAACGGCAACCTGCTGGCTTACGCCCTGCTGGTCTCGGCTGAAACAGGCGAGATTCTTCAGCGCAAGAACCTGAAGGCTCACGCGGCTTTCGAGTACCGCGTGTTCGCCGATGACGCGCACCCCTGGGCACCATTCGATTCACCGCGCGGCAACGAATATGCACCCTTCCCGGGAAGCAGCCCGGAGGAAGAGCTGCCCCGCCTGAGTGCGGCGACGGCCATTGTGAGCCTCGAATCGGGTCCGATCAGCACCGGTGACCCCTGGCTGGCGCCAGACGCGACCCTGACCGTTGGCAACAACGTCGAGGCCTGTATCGACAATTTCGACCCGGTCCTGTCCGACACCATTTCTCACCCGCTGAATCTGTGCACCCCCGAGGCTGGTGACGAATACGGCCGAACCAATGGCCCGAATCGCTTCGACTACGCACTGCAGGCCGACGACGATCCATCTGGGGACGAGGCGCGGATGGCGGCGGTCGTGAACATCTTCTACATGGTCAACTGGCTCCACGACTGGTGGTACGACCATGGCTTTGATGAGGCCTCGGGCAACGCCCAGCAGGACAATTACGGCCGTGGGGGCGCGGACGGAGACCCTATACGGGCCCAGGGCCAGGATGCTTCAGGCCGCAACAACGCCAACATGGCGACTCCTTCCGATGGCTCCTCACCGACCATGCAACAGTACTTGTTCGACGGTCCGATCGATGGCACGGTGCAGGTCCTGACGCCGGTCGAATCCGCTCCCCTTCGTTTCGAGGGGGCGTCCTGGGGACCGCGCGACTACGACGTGAGCGGCGCTGTTGTGCTGGCCAACGAGGCCATGGGCCCGTCGCCCAGCGATGGCTGCGGCCTGTCCGATCCGGTCCTGGGTCTGGTCACCGCACCGGCCCTGCCTCCGCAGTCCGACATGTTCGGCAAGTTCGCACTGATCGACCGTGGCAGTTGCAACTTCACGACCAAGGCCCAGTACGCCGTCCTGTCCGGCGCCTCGGCGCTCATCGTCGTCAACAACAACGCCGGCGCTCCGGGGGCCATGGGTAACGGTGATCTGCTGGTCGGGCCAGGCCTGACCGATCCGGTCTACAACATCCCCTCGGTGATGATCACCAAGGCCGATGGCGACCGCATCAAGGCCTACCTTGCCGCCGGCGAAGAGGTCACGATGCGCATGACCCGCAAACCGGCCGTCGATCTGGACGGCACACTCGACAACCAGATCATCGCGCACGAGTTCTATCACTACGTGCATCACCGGCTGACCGATTCCAGCAGTCAGCAGACCGGTGCGATGAGCGAGGGCTGGGGCGACATCAGCGGTGTGGTCCTCTCAGTGCGGGAGAACGATCTGTTGATTCCAGGCAATGCCGGCTTCAGCGGCCCCTATGGCCTTGCTGGATACGCCACCCACAATTATTACTCGGGTATCCGCCGAATTCCCTATTCGACGGACTTCGCGCACAACGCCTATACATTCCGCCACATTGCCGAGGGTGAACCGACGCCGGGCGGAGGCGCCGGGACCGGCAACTCCGCCGTCCACAGCGCGGGAGAGATCTGGGCCAACATGCTGTGGGAATGTTATGCCGGGCTGCTCAACGACCCACGTCATGGCTTCGCCGAGGCGCAGGCGCGCTTCAAGGACTACATCATCGGCGGGTTGAAAATGACTCCCACCGATGCGACCTATACCGAGGCGCGTGATGCCATCCTTTCCGTCGCATTGGCGAGTGACTTCGCCGACTACGCCGCCTGCTCGGCAGGATTCGCAAAACGCGGCGCGGGCCTCAATGCCCGGGCGCCGGCACGTTCAAGTTCGGACCTGGTCGGGGTGGTCGAGGACTTCACGCCGTTCGTTTGCGAAAAGGGCCTTGATGCCGGGGGCACGGATGCTGAACGCGTCGAGGTGCTCCCGATTCGTGGGGGCGGTCTGGGTCTGGGCGGTCTGCTCCTGCTGGGCCTGGTCCTGCTTGGCCGCCGGCGCCGCTGACGCCAGGGCGCACGAAAACGCACGAATACCCGCGGGCGATTAACGAAAAACCGCCACGGCATCCCTGACGGTTTTCGCCGCCTGTCCCCAGGGCCTGCATCGACCGAATACTCTGGCGAGCAAGGGGTCGAGTAGCTGACGTCCTTTGCGCGGGACCTGTCCGTTTTTTGACGCCTCATCCGCAACCCGCTAGCGTGGCGAGCCGGAACCAACGCGAGTGAAATGGCCATGGGATTCTTCAAACGCTTGGGCTTTGGGTGGCGATTGGCGATGACCAGCCTGGGCGTCGTGGCGCGGGACAAGACCCTGATGCTGTTTCCCGTCCTTTCGGGCATTGCCAGCGTGCTACTGGTTCTGGCTTTCATCCTGGGCATCGGCCCGGAGCAGCTGGCCACGCTGGGGCAGATGGTGGAACGCAGTGCCAGCGGCGACCCCCATGCGCAGATTCCCCCGATCTACTACCTGCTCGCCTTTGCCGCCTATTTCGCCCTGTTCTTCATCACCGTCTACTTCAATGTCGCCCTGCTCGGAGCGGCGCGCCTCTCGATCGCGGGTCAGGATACAAGCCTGGGCGATGGCTTGCGGGTGGCGAATCAGCACCTGGGCAAGATCGCGGCCTGGTCGCTGCTGTCAGCGAGTATCGGTCTGTTGCTCAACCTGCTGGAAAATAACGAGAAACTCGGCCGTTTCGTGGCGGCGATCCTGGGCACGGCCTGGACGGTGATCAGCTATTTCGCCGTGCCGGTGATGATTTTCGAGAATACTCCGCCAACCCGGGCCATCGGTCGCTCGGCAAGCCTGATGAAAGCGACCTGGGGTGAAAACGTGGGCGCGCAATTCGGTATCGGCCTGGCCATGTTCGCCGGTCTGGTGCTGATCGTGCTGCTCGGCGGCGTGGGCATGGCCCTGCTGCCTCAGGCCAGTGTCGTGCTTTTGCCGCTCATGCTGATCTCATGCCCGCTGATCATCCTGCTGGGCACCGCAGCCAAATCGGTGCTGGCCGTCGGCTTGTATGAATACGCCACGCATGATGGCGATGTCGGCGCGTTCAGGGCCGAGGAAATGCGCGCGGCCTTCCGCTGATAGGGCAAGGATTGTCCAGCTCATCTGTGCGCCGCCGCCGGCGATGAAGCCTCTTCACCGTGCGTGCGCATGCACCCGGGACTGGTCCGGATGGGCCGCAATACCCCGCATGCATCGAGTGATGTCAGCGCCAGCCGCGCCGTCACCAGCATTCACGGTGCTCCAGAAAAGAGAGGCGCTCAGACGCCCCACGCAGGCGTGCTCGGCACCCAGGGCGTCAAGACACAAGCTGTCTGAGTCCCCGACGCGGACACCGCGACCCGGAACAGACCGCCGAAAAACGGCACGCGCGAAGGCGGGTCCGCCGACTTGCCAACCGGCCTGACGGTCGCGTGTGTTTCGAAACGCGCGACCAGGTTTTCAGGCGCGCGCTCGCGAAATTGTGGCGCCGCCGGCCGAGAGTCCGCAAACTGCCACCATCCGCGAGCCCATTTCCCATCCACGCTAGCAGGTACTCGACATGGCGATTCATCCACGCGCCGGCCAGGTGGCACAGGCCGATGATCTCATCAATATCCCGCGGCTTGTCAGCGACTATTACCTGCATAAAGAC
>JBFKIN010000115.1:0-7964 GCA_041632255.1 Oceanococcus sp.
GAGTTGATGCCCTTGGCCAGGTTCTGGAAGAAGCCCGACTTGTCGTCCAGGGAAATGCGGTTGTCGAACTCGCCGCGGGTGGAGGCCTGCACGATATCGCCGATCTCCTTTTCCACCGCGACCTCTGCGGTGCGGTCCAGCCACTCGACAACCGAGCCGACCCGCTCGCCTTCGTCGTTGACGATGGGGTTGGCGATCAGGCCGAAGTAGAGGCCGGCCACCGAGATCTGCGTCTTGTATTCGTCCTTGAGCGCCTCCAGCAGGCGCTGCTGGTGCGCCGGGTTCTGGTGGAACTCGTCGATGCAGGCGCCGATCAGGCGGTCCACATCGAAAGTGGGCAGAACCTTGCGCAGCTCGTTCTGACGACCGCGCAGCATCTGAACCACGGCCTTGTTCATGAACACGATGCGGCGATCCTTGTCCGCGATCATCACGTTGCCGCTGACGTTCTCCAGCGCATTGCGGATACGCAAATTCTCCGCGGCAATACGACGCTCCTCCGCCACCCTGGCCCTTTCCTGCTCCTCGCGCTCCAGCTCCAGGGTCTTGTCCTGCCACTCGACCACCGTACCCAGGCGTGCGCCATCCGCGTCCAGGACCGGACTGGCGATCAGGCCGAAGGTCCGCCCGCCCAGCATGATCTGGGTGCGGTGCGCCGAACTGAGCTGCTCCAGCATGTTGATCTGATGCTGCGGGTTCTTGTGGAAATCGTCGATGCAGGCGCCATCCAGCCTGGCCACGCTGAAGTTCGGCAGATCCTTCTGAATGTCCGCCTCGGCAATCTTCAGCATTTCCTTGATCGCCTCGTTCATGTAGATGATCTTGCGATCGTTGTCCGCGATCATCACGTTGGTGGTCACGCCATCCAGGGCGTTCTTGATCCGCAGGTTGGCCGCGGCCACGATCCGCTCCTGCTCCTCGCGGGCCTTGATCTCGTTCTCCAGCTTCAGCTCCGCGGTGCGGTCCTTCCACTCCACCACGGTGCCCAGGCGGCTGCCATCGGCGTCCAGCACCGGGCTGGCGATCAGGCCGAAGGTGCGCCCGCCCAGCATGATCTCCGTGCGGTGCGCCGAACTGAGCTGCTCCAGCATGTTGATCTGGTGCTGCGGGTTCTTGTGGAACTCGTCGATGCAGGCGCCATCCAGCTTGGCCACACTGAACTTCGGCAGCTCCTTCTGAATGTCCGCCTCGGCCTCCTTGAGCATCTCCTGGATCGACTCGTTCATGTAGATGATCTTGCGATCGTTGTCCGCGATCATCACGTTGGTGGTCACGCCATCCAGGGCGTTCTTGATCCGCAGGTTGGCCGCGGCCACGACCCGCTCCTGCTCCTCGCGAGCCTTGATCTCGTTTTCCAGCTTCAGCTCCGCGGTACGGTCCTTCCACTCCACCACGGTGCCCAGGCGGCTGCCATCGGCGTCCAGCACCGGGCTGGCGATCAGGCCGAAGGTGCGACCACCCAGCTGGATTTCCGTCCGATAGGCCGATTGCAACTCCTCGAGCATCTTGATCTGGTGCTCGGGGTTCTTGTGGAAGGCGTCGATGTTCGCATTGTCCAGACCATCGACGCGGAAGTTCGGCAGTTCCTTGCGAATGTCCGCCTCGGCCTCGTGCAGCATCTCGCGCACGGCCTCGTTCATGTAAATGATGTTGCGATCGTTGTCCGCGATCATCACGTTGGTGGTCACGCCATCCAGCGCGTTCTTGATCCGCAGATTCTCCTGCGCGCTGTGAGCAGCCGCTTCTTCATGCGCCTTCTTCTGCTGCATCTCCGCGGTGATGTCGGTGGCGTACTTGACCACCTTGACCGGGCGACCATTCGTGTCGAAAACGGGGTTATACGTGGCCTGGATCCAGATCTCCTTGCCCGACTTGCCGAATCGACGGTACTGGCCGGCCTCGAACTGACCGCTGGCCAGTCGGCGCCAGAAATCCCGATAGGCATCTGATTCACGCTCGCCCTGATCAACGAAAATCCGATGGTGCTGCCCTTTCACCTCGTCCAGGCTGTAGCCCAGGGCGTGGAGAAAGTTTTCGTTCGCAGTACGGATCGTGCCGTCGATGTCGAACTCGATCACAGCCTGGGATCGGTTGATCGCCTCGATCTGCCCGCGGTAATTCTCGAATTCCTCCTCGGATATCTGCGGGCTGGCGCTCGCCTGGTTGGCCTGTTCGAGAGCACTCGCCGCCGCCTCGAGGGCGTTACGTACACGCTTGCCCGCTTCGCTCAGCGCACGCCAGGCGCTGACGCTGCCGACCGCCGCGGCGATCAGCATCAGGGCCGACCAGACCAGATAGCCGGACAGCGGCATCTGGCCACTCCCGTAAAGACCCCCGCCGACCGCCAAAGCCAGGGCCGCGCCGGTGGGCAGGAAGGCCCAGAGCCCCGCCTGAGTGTCTTGGTTATTCATTTCTCTCTCCATTGCTCCAACTCCCCGCCTAAGCGGCCTGTTCGAGAATCGCCATGTCCGCCGCACTCATCAGCTGATCGATGTCGACCAGGATGAGCATCCTTTCCTCTATCGCTCCGAGCCCGGTGATGTAGCGGGTGTCCATCACACCGGCGAATTCAGGGGGTGGGCGAACCTGCGAGGCCGCCAGGGTGATGACGTCGGAGACGCCATCCACCACCATCCCGATCACCTTTTCGCCGACGTTGAGAATGATCATCACCGTGTGCTTGTCGTACTGGGCCTCACCCAGCTTCAGCTTGAGGCGCATGTCCACCACCGGCACGATGGTGCCGCGCAGATTGATGACGCCCTTGATGTAGTCGGGCGATTCCGGCAAGCGGGTGACCGTGTCGTAGCTGCGAATTTCCTGCACCTTGAGGATGTCCACGCCGTACTCCTCCCCGCCGAGCTGAAAGGTCAGGTACTCCTGCGTGGGCCCTTCGGCCACGGCCTCGGCCTGCTGTTCGGTCTCGTCGTTGCTACTCATGCTTGCTTCTCCTTGCCCGGTTTCAGGCCGCTGACGCGAGGTGGCGGGTCCGCACCAGATCTCCGACATCGACGATCAGCGCCACCCGGCCATCGCCCATGATCGTGGCGCCGGACACGCCGGCCACACGTTTGTAGTTCTGCTCCAATGACTTGATCACCACCTGCTGCTGGCCGACCAGCTCATCCACGATCAGGGCCACCTGACGGCCTTCCGCCTCGACGATGACGATGATCGACTCCTCGAGCGGCACACCGCTTTCCGGCATGCCGAAGAAGCGCCTGACCGACAGCAGGGGCAGGAATTCGCCGCGCACGCGCAGGACGCAGGTCTCGCCCGCCATGGATTTCAGTTCCTCGCTGCCCGGCTGCAGGGACTCGATGACGCTGGACAAGGGCAGGATGTAGATCTCGTCGTCCACCCGCACCGACATGCCGTCGAGGATGGCCAGGGTCAGCGGGAGTCGAATGGTCACCTTTGTGCCCTCCCCGGCGGCGGATTCGATATCCACGTTGCCGCCCAGGGACTGGATGTTCTTGCGCACCACATCCATGCCGACGCCGCGGCCTGAAATGTCCGTGACTTCTGCAGCCGTGGACAACCCGGGCGCGAAGATCAGCGGCCAGACCTCGGCATCGGGCATTGCATCCGACACATTCATGCCCGCCTCGCGCGCCTTGTGCAGGATCTTTTCCCGGTTGAGGCCGCGACCGTCATCACTGACCTGGATGGCAATGTAGCCACCCTGATGCCAGGCGCTCAGACGGATGGTTGCGGTCTGCGACTTGCCCGCAGCCTTGCGGTCCTCGGCCGACTCGATCCCGTGATCGATCGCATTGCGCACGATGTGATTCAGCGGGTCGGTGATTTTCTCGATCAGGCTCTTGTCCAGCTCCGCGCCTTCTCCGGACATTTCCAGATTGACCTTCTTGCCCAGGCGGTTTGCGGTGTCGCGCACGACGCGCGGGAAGCGGCTGAACACGAAATCCACCGGCAGCATGCGGGTGGACATCACCGCTTCCTGCAGGTGCCGGGTGTTGCGGTCCAGTTCGGCCAGGCCGTTCAGCAGCTTTTCATTGATCACCGGGTCGAGGCCAGCCGCCGTCTGCTCCAGCATGGACTGGGTGATCACCAGCTCGCCAACCAGGTTGATCAGGGTATCGATCTTCTCTACCGCGACTCTGACCGAACTGCTCTCGCGGGCCGGGCCACGCGCCGGCGCACCTGCCGTCGCAGCTGTCGGGGCGGCAGCCTCGGTCTGCACCGGGGTCGCCGGCACGGCCGGAGTCTGCTCGGGCGCGGGGGCCTCCGCTGCAGGCGCCTGTATCTCCTCCGCCGGGCCGTCCTGTCGCTGGACACCCAGTTCGCAGTCATCCTCGACCCAGGCGAAGAGTTCACGGATTTCCTGTTCCGAGGCATCCGTCAGCAGCTCCACCTGCCAGGCCAGATGGCACTGCTCCGGATCCAGCTCCGCAAACTCCGGCAAGCGGTCGCTGACCAGTGTCAGCCGGGTCTCGCCCAGACGACCCAGTTCCTTGAGGATGCGCAGCGGGTCGTTGCCATAAAGCATCATTTCCGGCTTGGGCCGGAAATCGATGCGCCAGGCGGCGCGACCATCCGTGCTGACAGCGGGCGGGACGGGCTGGGCCATTGGCGCGTCCGCCGCGGCGGTCGATTCGCCCCGCAGCATGGCCTGCAGCGCGTCATGGACCGGACCGGCACTCGACAGCTCGCTGCCGTCCCGGGCGGACTCCAGCATGTCCCGCAGCACATCGACGGACTGCAGGACGAGATCAATCAGTTCCTGGCTGGGCTGGCGCTCCCCTGATCGCACTTCGTCGAGCAGGGTTTCCAGCACGTGCGTGAATTCGGCAATCGCGGAAAAGCCGAACGTTCCGGCCCCACCCTTGATGGAGTGAGCGGCACGGAAAATCGTATTGATGGTTTCGGCATCAGGCGCGCCCGGGTCCAGCCCCAGGAGCGCGGCTTCCATGGCCTGCAGACCCTCGAAGCTTTCCTCAAAGAAGGTCTGATGAAATCGTTCCAGATCGATACTCACCTTGCCCCCTGCTCAGTGGATCGGTCAGCTCAGTACACGCTGTACGGTTGCGACCAGCTGTTCCGGATTGAAGGGCTTGACCAGCCAGCCGGTCGCGCCGGCCTGCTTGCCCTCGAGTTTCTTGTCCTGACCGGATTCGGTGGTCAGGATCAGGAGTGGCGTGAAGCGATATTCCGGCAGCGCACGCAGCTCGCGCACCAGCGTGATCCCGTCCATATTCGGCATGTTCACGTCAGCCAGGACCAGATTGAAACTGCCGCTCTTGGCCTTCTCCAGCGCAATGGCGCCGTCTTCCGCCTCGGTGACATCAAACCCGGCGGACTTCAAGGTGTAAGCCACCATTTGCCGCATCGACGGTGAATCGTCCACGGCCAGAATGCTTGTCACTGTCTGCCCCCTTGCGCTTGCGGGTTGAATGCCAGTTCACTTGCAAGTCCCAGGCCAGCGGCATCCTGGACCAGGAGTTCCGACGCACCTCGCCATTGCAGCTCACGCCCCTGCTGCCGGCAGTGACGGGAGAAGGCCAGCAATAACTGCAGGCCGGCCGCGTCGCAGCGCACGACTTGGCCGCCATCCAGGGTTAGCGTGCCGTCCTGGGCCAGCAACTGTTGCAGGCTGGCCTTCAGTGCTCCGGCGTGGGCGATGTCGAGCTGGGGTCCCAGTGTCAAGATGCCGTCTTTGATCACTGCTGCGTTGTCCATGACGGCTTGCCCTAGTGCCCCAGAGTTCGGCCTTGAACCCGCTGCAACAACTCGACTTCCGCCAGCGCCATGCCGCAACGGCTGGCGATCTCGTCTGTCGATTTTCCGTCACGCACCAGCGTCACCGCCTCGTCGAATCCGCGTCGGCGCAACAGCAGGGCGGACTGGTCGTCCAGCTTTCGCTGCCGGGCATCGACCGTGCGCAGGCGCAGTTCCAGGTTGGCCAGGCAGGTCGCCAGACCCTCGACGCTGGTTTTCAGGTCCAGCATGGCCTTTTCCGTGGCCATGGCGAACTCGGCCTGCGCTTCGCGGCGCGCCTTGAGTCGCTGCTGGATTTCGCTTTCCCGGGCCGCATCCGCGCGACGCCGCCTGAGCAGCCTCATGAGGCCGAGGCCGAGCAGGGCCACGATGCCGAATACGCCGAGAATGTAGGGGTCGATCATGATCATGCGGCCACCTGCGTGATGGTTTTGGTGATCAGCTGCCTGGGGTCAAGCAGAAACAAGGGACCGGATGAGCGGCTGACGATGCCGCTGACCGGCACCGGGTCCGCATTCACGGCCGGGGTGGGTTCGATGAGTGCGTCGGCGACCGTGAACAGATCCATGACCCGGTCAACCTGCAGGGCGAGCGTGCCCTCGGGGTGATCGACCACCAGCAGGCGGCTTTGTGGCGTTTCCTGCGCGGGACTCAGTCCCAGCATCCGGCGCAGATCCAGCACCGATACGATCTGGCCGCGCAGGTTGATGACGCCACGACAGGCCGCCGGGGCGCCGGGCACGGAAGCGATGTCGGTCATGCGCAGGACCTCGCGCACCTGATCGACGCCGACGCCATAGCTCTGCTCACCGAGCACGAAGCAGACGAAGCGCGAGCTGGGCTCAGCCTTCTCGGGCCGTTCCGGCGGATCCGCTGCGGGAAAGATCAGTTCGCTCATGTCCGGACTCCTGCAGATTTCGGGCCACGGGCGCGGCAGGGTCCAGCGCCGCCTCGATACTGCGGCGGGTCTCCACCACGATAGCGACCCGCCGATTGGCCGCACGCCCCTCCGGTGTGGCGTTGCTGGCGGCAGGCCGGAATTCCCCGAACCCCTGCATGGTCAGCTGTGCCGGCCGGATGCCGCGCTCCGCCATACGCCGTACGATCCAGGCCGCCCGGGCGGCGGAAAGCTCCCAGTTGGAGGGGAACTGCGCGGTACTGATCGGGACATCGTCGGTGTGCCCTTCGACCCGGATGGCATGTCCCAGCGGCGCCAGCGAGTCGGCGATCTGGCGCAGGATGTCATTGGCCGCCGGATTCACCCGGGCAGAGCCGCTGGCGAACAGAAAATCGCTGCCGACCGCGATCTCGACCCCGTCATGGACGACCCGGATCTGGGCCTGACCGTCTTTCACCAGCCCCTGCAGTGCGGTGCGCAGATCCGCCAGCACCGCGGCATTCTCCGCCTCCAGCGCCAGCGCCTTGCGCCGCTGCAGCGGATCGGGCAGACGCAGACGGGGCCGGATGTCTATGCTCAGGTCCTGAGCGGCGGCGGGTGTGGGCTCTTCACGCGGCGGCACCGGCTGCAGCACGCGTGGTGGCCCCTTGAAGGCCACCGACAGGGAATCCGACAGCACCCGGTACTTGCCTTCGTTCACGGTGGAGATGGCGTACATCACGACGAAGAACGCCAGCAGCAGGGTGATCAGATCACCATAGGGAATCGCCCAGGCTTCATGGTTGAGATGATCTTCCGGCTGCTTGCGGCGCGCCATCAGTGCACGAACCCCTGCAGCTTGGCCTCGATGTTGCGCGGGTTCTCGCCCTCGGCGATGGCGATTAGACCCTCGATCAGCATCTCGCGGGACTGCGATTCCACGGAAATCGCGCTCTTGAGTTTGGCGGCTACCGGCAGGAAGAACAGGTTGGCCGAGGCGATACCGTAGATCGTCGCCACGAAAGCGGCGGCAATACCCGGACCCAGCTTGGACGGATCCGCCAGGTTCTGCATCACTGCCATGAGACCCATCACCGCACCGATGATGCCCAGGGTCGGTGCATAGATGCCCATGCCCTCGAATACCTTGGCCGCGGCGATGTCGCTGTGCTCACGGGTGGACAGTTCCACTTCCAGCACGCTGCGGATCACCTCCGGCTCGGCACCGTCCACCAGCATCTGCAGTCCCTTGCGAACGAAAGGATCCGTCTGTCTGTCAATCATGGGCTCCAAGGCCAGAAGGCCTTTCTGCCGGGCGCTGTGGCTCCATTGGACGATGCTCTGGATC
>JBFKIN010000116.1:0-7964 GCA_041632255.1 Oceanococcus sp.
AGATCACGAAGATGTCGTCTTCCGCCCAGGCCGGTGCAGCGGCCTTGGCGGCGGTGGTCAGCTGCACATAGCCGGCCCGATCCAGACCCTGCGGGAGGTCCCGGGGGATGCCCATCACGGTCTGGCTCTTGAATACGGTGCCCGGTGCCAGATCGAAGAAGGGAAACTCGGGCTCGGTGCACCCGATGCAGGGCATGCCGGCCCGGGTCTTGGATGACTGGCGGTTCCAGAGGATGCGATTGCAGGGCGACCGGGTCATCGGCCCGCGACAGCCCAGGTCATAGAACAGGCAACCCTTGCGCTGGGCAAACTCGGTGGCCGACACCTTGTAGGTGTAGTGCATGTTGCGGGTGCAACCGGTCTGGGTGAAGCTGGTGAAGAAGGTGCGAGGCCGCTGCAGTTCATCGAGATCGATCTCGGCGGCCTGCCCGCTGGCGACCGCCACGAGAATCTGGGTCACCCAGTCAGGGTGCGCGGGGCAGCCGGGAATGTTGATCACCGGCAGGCCGGCGCCGCTGAGATAATCGGTGCCCAGGGCGCCGCCGCGCTGACGCTTGAGATATTGCAGCCCCTCGGAATCCGTGGGATTCGGTGCGGTGGCGGGAATCCCGCCCCAGGTGGCGCAATCACCGATGGCGACCACGTAGCGGGCGACGTCGGCGAAATCCTGCACCCATTCCTTCATGGCGCGACCGGCGAAGCGGTTCCAGGCCCCGGTGCCGTTGGGTGCGTTGATCACCGTACCCTCGAAAACCAGGATATCCAGTGGCGTGCTCCCGTCGATGATGGATTGCATCAATTCCCGCAGCGCTTCGCCCAACTCCATGCCCAGGGACGGATGCCACAGGATGTTGATGCCGAAGTCCGTCACCAGGTCACAGACACTGGGCTCCTCCGCATTGAGAAAGGACATCGTGTTGCCGGAGCAGGCGCCACCCTGCAGCCAAAGTAGATTAGCCATGCACTGCGTCCTCCTCGCCCGAAGGCGTCACTGACCAGCCTATGCCTTGCCGATGGCTTTGCCTAATCCGCAGCATCGTCACCCACCTCCATCGGCAGATCGAGTTCAAACACCGTGCCCTCGCCCGGCGTGCTCGACACCTGGATCCGCCCGCCCAGCGCCTGGGTGACCAGGTTGTAGGTCACGCTCAGACCCAGCCCGGTGCCGCCCGAGCCCCGCCGCGTGGTGAAAAACGGATCAAAAACTTTCCTGAGGTTCTCGGGATTCATGCCGCGACCGTTGTCACAGAAACGCAGCACCAGCCTGTCGCCCTGCACGTGGCACAGGATGCTCACCTGACCCGGCTGATCATCGCTGAAGGCATGCACCTGAGCGTTCTGAAGCAGATTGGTCAGCACCTGGGACAGCGCGCCGGGCATGGATGTCATTTCGATCTCCGGATCGCAGTCGACTTCGATCCTGATCCGGCTGCGGCGCAGCTGAGGACGCAGACTGGCGAGGAGTTCCTCGATGAAGTCGGCGAGACGAAAGCGCCGCTTCAGATTGCTGGAGCGATCGACCGCGACCTGCTTGAAGCTGCGGATCAGATCCGCCGCCCGACCCAGATTGCGCTCCAGGATGACGCCGGCCTCCTCGATCTGGGAGAGAAAATTTTCCAGTCCCCTGGCGTCCAGCTTCTCCTGCGCATACAGGCCACGCAATTCCCGCGCGCTCCCGGACAGATAGGACGCCGCAGTCACGCAAACGCCGATCGGGGTATTGATTTCATGCGATACGCCGGCGACCAGCGAGCCCAGTGACGCGAGCTTTTCCGATTCGACCAGCTGGGCCTGGGTCAGCCGCAGATGCTCAAGCGTATGGGCCAGTTCGTCCACCTTGAGGGTCAGTTGCTCGTTCAGGCTTTGCAAGGCCCGAGCGGCTTCCTTGCGCTCCGTGATATCACGCATCACCCCGACAAAGCCGCGCTCGCCTTCGCCGCTGAGCTCGGAAATCGCCAGATCGATAGGGAAGACACTGCCATCCTTGCGGATGCCTTCTACCTCGCGGCCGATGCCGATGACCTTTCTCTCGCCCGTGCGCAGGTAGTTCTTGAGATAGCTGTCGTGATGACCGCGGTAGGGTTCCGGCATCAGAATCTTCACGTTGCGGCCGATCAGTTCGTGGCCGCGATAGCCAAACATCCGCTCGATGCTGGGGTTGACCGCGGTGATGATGCCCGCCGCATTGATGGACACGATGCCATCAACGACGGTTTCCACAATGGCCTGCGTATGCAGGGCGTGTCGGCGGAGTTCGAACTACAGGGCCTGTTGCTCGGACACATCCTCTGACACCGTGAGGAAACGGGGCTGCTTTGCCGATTCCGACCTCAGGCCGTGAATGGCGAACTGGACTTCCACTTCGCTGCCGTCGGCGCGCAATCGGCGCGTCAGCCGCCGGGGCACCTGCCGCTGATGTCGGATCTTGCCCAGCAAGGTGGTGAAATCGCCTTTGAGCGCCGCCGGCACCAGATCCGCATACGGGCGGCCGCAAATCTGTTCGGCGCTGAAACCGTGCAGGGCCTTGGCGGCGTCGTTCCATTCGATGATGCGGGCCTGCTCGTCGAGCGTGGCGATGGCCATGGGGGAACGACAAATGAGCGCTTGAGCCTGCGCAATCCGCAGGCTCGAGTCCATCTCTTCGGCGTTCAGCTTGTTCATCGGCAGCCTCGTGCTGTGATGACGGCCACGGCGACCGGAACCGAGTCTGCGGCCCGCCAACTGGCAGCATACTTCAGCAGCGTGATGCCGCCCATGCCGAGCGCCGGTGGTCGCAGCCCGAGAGCTTCACCATTCAGCCTTTGGACTCGTGAAGGGCGCGTGAATACCGGCACGATGCAGGCTTCGCCTGAGCCGACGCATGCCCTAAACTCGCCTGCAGTACGCAGGGAGGACTCTGATGAAACAGCTGTGGATACCCCGCCCCGGTGAGCCGGAGGTGCTGGAACTGCGGGAAGCCGCGGACCCGCATCCCGCTGACGGACAAATCCGTATTCGGGTCGCGTTCTCCGGCATCAACTTCGCCGATATCATGGGTCGGCTGGGCATCTATCCGGACCTGCCGCCGATGCCGGTGGTCGTGGGCTACGAAGTCAGCGGCACCGTGGACGCAGTCGGCCACGGCGTGGACAAAAGCTGGGTGGGCCGCGAGGTCCTGGCCATGTGCCGCTTCGGTGGATACAGCGATGTGGTCTGCCTGCCGCAGCATCAGGTCCACGCCCTCCCGGACGGCATGAGCCTGGAAGAAGGGGCGGCCCTGCCGGTGAATTACCTGACGGCCTATGCGCTGATCGAGGCCATGGGGGCGCTGAAGGACTATGAAACCGTGCTCGTCCACAGCGTCGGCGGCGGGGTCGGCATTGCCGCCACCCAGCTGGCCAAGCGGATCGGCGCGCGGGTGATCGGCACGGCTTCCAGTGGCAAGCATGCACGGCTCACGGACATGGGCGTGGATGCCTGCATCGATTACCGCAATGAGAATTTCGCCGAGCGAACCCTGGAACTCACTGATGGCCGTGGGGTGGAACTCATCCTGGACGCGGTCGGCGGGAAATCCTTCACTCAGGGCTTTGACGTGCTGGCGCCCAGTGGCCGCCTGGGCATGTTCGGCATGTCCAGCGCCGCGACCGGCACCTCACGCAACCTGCTGTCGGTGGCCCGGAGCATGGGCGCCATGCCCTGGATGAAGTTCAACCCGGTCGCGCTGATGAACGAAAACAAGGCCGTTTTCGGCGTCAACATGGGCCATCTCTGGGATGAGGCGGCCATGGTCAATCGATGGATGCTGGCACTGCTGGATTACTATCGCAATGGCCACATCAAACCGCATATCGACTGCAGCTTCGCCTTCAATGACGCCGCGGCGGCGCATCGCTACATCCAGGAGAGACGCAATTTCGGCAAGGTGCTGCTCAAACCCTGAGCAGGCGTACAATCGATGCTGCAGGCCAGACCAAGGAGCGCGACATGGAAGACGAACTGCATGATCTGCACATCGAGATCGACGGCGTCGACGAACCGCTGAAGCTGCACGGGGGATTCGACGGCTACCCGGACCCCTATCAGGCCCTGGCCAGGGCCGGCCTGTTCAAGGGGCGATGCAAGGGACGCATCGTGATCGGCAAGGCGCAGCTCGCCATTGCCTTTGAGAGCGAGCCGGTCAGGCGACAGGACCTTTGAACCGCCCTGCCGCCCGCTACCTCTCCGAATTCAGGATATTGAACACGACCCGGCGGTTCTCGGCCCGACCCGCCTTCGTCTTGTTGGTGGTCAAGGGCTGCGACTCACCGTAACCCTTGGCGACAAGGCGGTCGCTGCTGATGCCCTGCTGCGACAGGTAGATCACGACGGTGCTGGCGCGGCGCTGTGACAACTTGAGGTTGTAAGCCTCGGAGCCGGTGGCATCGGTGTGACCGGCGATCTCCACCTCCAGCTTGGGATTGGCGATCAGGGTCTTGGCCACCTTGTCCAGAATCGCCATCGACTCAGGCATCAGCTTGGCAGAATCCAGCTCAAAGTTGACCCCACGCAGGATCACCGGTTTTTTGGGTTCGCAACCCACCTCGTTGACCGGCGTACCCGGCGGCGTACCCGGGCACAGGTCGATGTCATCCGTCACGCCGTCGCGGTCGGAATCCAGGATCACCGGCGCTGCCGCAACCTTGACCAGCGGCGCGGGCGCGCCCATGTGCGGGCAGAGCTGCGGCCGGCTGCCCGGCTCATGGATTCCCTGGCCGGCAGAGGCCAGATCACCGCGGGAAATCTGCAGGGCACTGAGCAATTGCCCCATGCTGGCCAGCGACCGGGCCAGCGCGATCGAGCGGTCGTACTCGGCATTGGCATAGGCCCTGCGCGCATCAAAGGCCTCGTTTTCGGTATCCAGCAGATCCAGCAGGGTACGCTGCCCGAGGCTGAACTGATCGCGATAGACTTCGCGCGTCTTCTCGGTGGACAGCTTGTGCACGTTCAGATGCAGGAGCTGCTCCTTCAGCCGTTCCGTATCGTTGTAGGCGATGCGCAGGTTTTGCCGGACTTCCCGGCAGGTCTGGTCGCGCAGGTACTCCGCGGTCTTTTCCTGGTCCAGACGCTGGGCCACCTGGGCGCGATCCGAGCCCCCATTGAACAGGTTGTAGCTCAGCACGAGCTCGGCGACCTGGTCGTTGGTTTCACCCTGAATCTGGTTGATGTCCTCGCCCTGTTCGGCACGCAGACGGATGTCCAGCCGCGGCGAATAGGCCGAACGGGCGCTGGCCACGGCATAGTGGCTGGCGCGGATGTTTTCGTGGGCGGCATTGATAGCCGGATGGGCAGAATAGGCCCGTTCCAGTGCTGCGCCGATTTCTGTCGGGAAATCCCCGTCGAGCGGTGGCGCGATGGCCAGCCGCGGCGGAGGCGGCTCGCCGACGACCCGCTCGTAACGGGCACTGACATCATGCAGATTGCTGGTTTCCGTGATCAGATTGGCCTGGGCTAGGGCCACACGACCCGACACCTGCTCCAGATCCACCGAGCGGCTGATGCCGGCACGCACCCGTTCGGAAATCTGTTCGTAGACTTCACGATGACTGTCGTAATTGCGCTGGGCAAGATCGACCAGCTCGCGGAAGCGCTGCACGTCCTGAAACGCACGGAACGCCTCCAGCGCAGTCGCCTCAGCGGCATTGCGCACGTCGAAATAGCGGGTTCGCCGGACATGGTCCCGGCTGCGCACTTCGTTACGGGTGAACAGGCCGTCCCACAGCATCTGGGTCAGGGTCAGATCGACCCCGCGGTGCTCGAATTCCAGATCGGTGTTCGTATCGACCAGTTCCCGCTCTTGCCGCCCGGCCCGGGCATTCAGGTCCAGATTCGGGAAATAGCCACCGCGCGCCACCTTGCGGGCATTCTCGGCGGCCAGAAACTCGTGCCAGGCAGCCTGCACTTCCGGGTTGCTCGCGATCGCCTTGCTGGCGACCGCCTGAACGCTCAAAGCGTCCTGCGCAGTCGCCGTGACCGGAATACACCCGATAGCGAGAAACGATGCCAGCAGTATTTTTTTACTTTTTTCCATGGCAGCCCCTCCAGAGTGCCCTTCTCCGGTGTCCGAAGCACCCCCTTTGTAATATACATTCTGGTAATGTGCAAACGGCTGAGCAGGCGATGACGGGGATGGGCGAACCGGGTTCATGGGCACCGCGAACAGGACGCTGGGACTGAAACCACTGCGGGCGGGATCCCCTTCGCTGCTGTTGAGCGTGGTCGTGGTGCTGGGCGCCTGCAGCCTGATCGGCACCCGCAGTGATGCCGCGCGTGACCACGACCGTCTGATGGAACAGGCCAGCAGTCGCTACGGCACGGCGGGGGAGCAGGCAGTCCGTGACTGGCAGCGGATGCTGAATGCGTCCCGCGGACTCAGCGAGGCCGAAAAGCTGGCACGGGTGAACCTGTTCTTCAATGCACGCCTGCGTTTCCGGGAGGATATCGAAATCTGGGGGGAATCCGACTACTGGGCGACCCCGCTTGAAACGATGGTCCGTCAGGCCGGCGACTGCGAGGATTTCAGCATCGCGAAGTACGTCAGCCTGCTGGAACTGGGCATTCCGGCCGACCGGCTCCGCCTGATCTACGTCAAAGCGGAACTCGGGCTGCCGGGCAGCGGCATATCGCAGGCCCACATGGTGATCGGGTACTTCGCAAGCCCGACCGCGGAGCCGCTGGTGCTGGACAATCTGGTGGGCGAAATCCTGCCGGGCTCACAAAGACCGGACCTCACACCTGTTTTCAGCTTCAATGACGCCGGACTGTGGGCGGGCGGACAACTGGCTTCGGCCGATCCGACCACCCGCCTGTCGCGGTGGCGTACCCTGCTGCAACGCCTGCACGAGGAAGGTTTCCGCTGAGCCGGGACACTAGGAGAAACACGATGACCCTCAACCGACAGCTCTGGCTCGCAATCGTCCTGATCCTGGTGCTCGCCTTCTGCGGGACCTTCATCGTCAGCACCCTGGCAGCCAAGCGCTACATTGAGCAGGAACTGACCGTCAAGAATCTGGACAACGCCACCTCGCTGGCGCTGTCCATGTCCCAGATGCCCAAGGACCTGGTCACCATTGAACTGCTGCTCGCCGCGCAGTTCGACGCCGGTCATTACCGGCTGATCCGCCTCTCCGACCCGCAAGGCGAGGTGCTGGTGGAGCGTCTCAGCGATGTCCCCAGCACGGAAGGGGGCGCACCGGCCTGGTTCATCGAAGCTTTCCCGATCGAAGTGCCCCCGGGCATCGCCCAGATCCAGGATGGCTGGCGCCAGTTCGGCACCTTGCAGCTGGAAACCCATGACCGCTTTGCCTATACCAGCCTGTGGCAGGGTACCCGGCAGCAATTGATGTGGTTTCTGAGCGTGGCCCTGCTGGCCGGCATTCTCGGCACTGCGCTGCTGCGCATCATTCTGCGTCCTCTCGATCGCGTGGTGCGCCAGGCCGAAGCCATCGGAGAACGGCAGTTCGTGACCACACCCGAACCCGCCACCGCGGAATTCCGCCGCCTGGTGCGCGCCATGAACACCTTGTCGAACCGTGTGCGCGACATGCTCACCCGGGAATCCGGCCGGGTCGAGGAATTGCTGCGCGCCGCCCAGTTCGACGCCGTCACCGGCCTGCTCAAGCGAGAGGCCTTCATGCGCCGCCTGGACAGCGCCCTGCAATCCAACACCAAACACTCCACGGGGGTGATGGCGATCCTGCGCCTGACCAACCTGGTGGAAATGAACCAGGACATCGGCCACGTCGCCACCGACCAGCTTCTGCAGGCCATCGGCGAACGCCTGAACCGCTTCGCCGGCGAGCGTGCGACCCGCTGGACGGTCGGTCGCCTGGGTGGCACCGACCTTGGCCTGCTCGCACCCGGCGAAACCGACCCCAACGTCACCACCAGCCTGTTCCTGGCCGAGGTCCAATCGGCCCTGACCCAGGGCGGCCAGTCGCCGGAAG
>JBFKIN010000117.1:0-7920 GCA_041632255.1 Oceanococcus sp.
AGCGGGGCGTTTCGGCAGGGGCGCTACGCGGCTAGCGCAGGTAGTCGAACAGGGACAGCCCCTGGATCTGGGAAAAGGTGGTGCGGGCGGCCTCCAGCGAGGTCAATTCCTGCGACAGCGCCGAGACGGCCTGTGCGAAGTCGGTGTCTCTCAGTGCCGAGGAGTCGATCTGCAGCTGGATACCGGCCGTCTCGATACGATTGCGCTCGGACTCCACTCGCTGCAAGCCTTTGCCCAGGGTCACCCGCTGGGCCACGATGTGATCCAGGGCCTGATCCAGTCGATCCAGGCCCGCCGCCAGATCGGCCTGGCGGGTGGGTGATGCGCCGTTCTCCACCACGCTGGCGAGATCCTCGAACATCGCCATCAGATCGCCGGCAGGCGTGCTCTGGAACACCGTGTCGCCGGTCAGGCTATCGCTCAGACTGGTGAATTCATCGATCGGCACCTGTCTGGACACGGCGCCACCCACGTAGCTGGCGGCGGTGAAATCGCCGGTGAACGGCGGCGAGCCATCGAGATTTCCGGCGAACAGGTAGTTGCCCTGCCCATCCCGCGTATTGGCGATGCGGAAAACGTCTTCGCCGAGCACCCGCAATTCGCCGGCCAGGCCATCCAGGGACCCGGGGTCCATCGCTGCATTGCCGCCCCGAACCAGCAGTTCGCGGGCACGATGCAGCGCATCGGTGACCGCTCCCATCTCGTCATCCATGATGCCGTAGCGGGATTCCAGGCCGCGCAGGTTGTCGGCGAAGCGCTCAAGCTGCAGCAGACGGTCGTCGTTGCGCATCGCCCGGGTCATGGCCCCAGGATCGTCCGCGGCCTGACGCAGACGCACGCCGCTGGACAAGGCATCCTGAAGTTTTATCAGCCGGGCCTGGCCGTCACTGATGGTCTGCAGGGTCTGGCCGTAGAGCATGGACTGGGTGACACGCATGATGAACTCCTATCGCGCCGCGGCCAGCAGCGATTCGAACATCGCATTGGCGGTGGCGATGATCTGCGCCGCCGCCTGGTAGGACTGCTGATAGCGCAGCAGGTTGGCCGCTTCCTCGTCCAGGTTCACACCAGACACCTGGTCGCGCAGAAACTGCTGCTGGCTGACCACGGCGGCCTGGGCGCGCTCCGCCGCCTCCAGGCTGCGCGCCTGGGTGCCAACCCGGCCGACCAGGGACAGATTGGCCTCCTGCAGGTTGTTCTGCCCCAGGACGGGTGCGCGCAAGGCCTCGGACAGCGCCAGGGCATTGCTGTTGTCGCCACTGCCGGCGGGCGCCTGAGGCCCAGCGGCGGCCAGCGCCTGGGGATCGGTGATGAGCACGGACAGGCCCGCTCCGGAACTGCCGATCTGGAACAGCGGCTGGCCGGGATTGCCATTGAAATCCGTGCCGGCAGCCTGGGCGTCATTGACGGTGCTGGAGACGGCCTGGGCCAGCGCCCGGATCTCCAGCTGGGCCGGTTGCATCACATCCTCCCGAAAGCCGAAGATGCCGCCCAGCTCGCCGCCGGCGACCTGGCCGGAAATGTCACCGCCGCCGAGCAGGACCCGGGCGGGATCGGCCGGCGTGGCGCCCGGCGCGACGCTGAGCTGGCTTACGGTGTTGCCGACGACCAGCGCCTGGCCGCTACCCACGAAGACATTCACGCTGCCGTCATTCTGCACCGCCGTGTTGACGTCGATCTGCTCCGCGAGCTGGCTGACCAGCCGATCGCGCTCGTCGAGCAGGGCATTCGGCGGCGATACGCTGTTGCTGCGCGCGATCTCGTCGTTCAGGCGGGCGATGGCGGCGCTCAGATCATTAATCTGCGAAACACTGCCGCTGACCCGGGCATTCAGTTCGCTGTTCAGGTTATCGAACTGTCCCTGAATCTGGGTGAAGCGCTGGGCCAGGGCCTCCGCGTCCCCGAGCACCTCGACACGGGCCTCGACGGACGACGGATCGGCGGCCAGGCCATCGATCGAATCCAGGAACTGGCGCAGCGGACCGGCAAGGCCGGTCTGCTCCTCCGACAGCACCGCATCCAGACGCCGGGTCAGGGTAGCGCCGGTCTCCAGCGCAGCATGTTCGGCGCTGCTCTGCACCAGCCGGGTGTTGGCGAAAGGGTCGGCGAAACGGGTGATCTCGCCCACCGAAACCCCCTGTTCCATGATCTGGCCAGGTACGTGCCGCGGTTCAAAGTCCACCCCCTGGCGGCTGTAACCGTCGGTATTGACGTTGGCGATGTTGTTGCTCGTCACGGACAGCGCCCGCTGATTGGCCAGCAGGGCCGAGGTGCCGATCGAGAACAGGTTGCTCATGTTTCATTCCAGTAGCGGGCCATGACGGGGCTATGGGCCACGCCGATAACCTTGTCCACATACTCTGGATCGGTCGCATAGCCCGCCGACTTTAGGCCCCGGAGAAAATTTTCATCCGAGCCGCCATGCGCCAGGGCCCGCTCGTAACGCGGATTGCTGCGCAGAAAATCGACGTAGTCGCGTACGCTGTCGGCAAAGCTGGCATAGCGCCGGAAGCCGTCATTGACCGGCTCCATGCGCCCATCGCGATACTCCTGCGTCGGGCTGCGCACGGCCTCGCCGGACCAGCCCGCATCGGCCTTGATGCCGAAAAGATTGTGCGACGGCGTGCCATCAGCAGCCTGCGGCAGATGCCGGCCCCAGCCCGTTTCAAGCGCCGCCTGGGCCAGCAGGACCCGCGGCGAGATGCCCAGTTCCTGCGCCGCCTGCTCCAGCAGCGGACGCAGCTGCCTGACGAAATCCTCGCGGCTGCCGAAACGTTCGTCGCCCGGCCCGTTCTCACGGTAAAGGGCAACACCCCGGTCCTGCAGGTCCACCAGCGGCCCGCTCAGGGTCCGTGCCGACCGTACCGGCGGCTCTCCACCGAGTTGCTGAACCAGCATGCTGGCCAGGCCCAGTCCCTCGCCCTGACTCATCTGCTGGCTGATCCGGTCGCGCCACATGGAATTGATGAAGTCCGACTGGGCGTTGTCCTCGCCGCCCAGGCTGCCGGCCACATCCACCTCGGCCAGCAACTGCTTGATGAACAGGGCCTCGAACTGCCGCGCGGTTTCACGCAGCGAGTCCTCGCCCGCCTCGGCGCGCTCGCGCTGGACGGCGTTGCCGGCGAGCTGGGCCAGCGCGGAAAAATCCACGGCACCGGTCCGCACGGCGGGCCCCTAGATGACCACCAGCTCGGCGCGCAACGCGCCGGCCTGCTTCAGCGCTTCGAGTATCGCAACCAGGTCGCCCGGCGCTGCACCAACCTGATTGACGGCTCGGACGATGGTGTCCAGATTGACCCCCGATTCCAGCAGGAACATGCGGCTGCCACCCTGCTCCACGGTGATTTCGGAATCCGGCGCGGTGACGGTTTCGCCAGCGCCAAACGGCGCCGGCTGGCTCACCTGGGTGTTTTCGCGGATGGTCACGCTGAGCGAGCCATGGGTGACGGCAGCGGGCATCACCCGCACATGTGCGCCGATGACCACGGTGCCGGTGCGGGCGTTCACCACCACCCGGGCTGGCGCGTCATCCGGCTCGATCTCGATGTTCTCCAGCGCCGAAATGAAGGCGACCTTCTGGTCCATCGAGGCCGGCGCGCGCACCGCCACGCTGACCCCGTCCAGGGCCCTGGCCAGACCCGGGCCCAGGCGGGTATTGATGCTGCTGACAAGACGTCGCACCGTGGTGAAGTCGCCCTGATGCAGATTGAGAGTGATCTCGTCCGCGCTGGACAGGCCATTGGGCACGATACGCTCGACCATGGCGCCGTTGGGAATCCTGCCGCTGCTGGGCACGTTGACCGACACCCGCGACCCGTCCCGGCCCTCCACCCCGAACCCTCCCACCACCAGGCTGCCCTGGGCGACCGCATAGATCTGTCCGTCCAGCCCCTTGAGCGGGGTCATCAGCAGGCTGCCGCCGCGCAGGCTGCCGGCGTTGCCGATCGAGGAGACCGTCACGTCCAGTTTCTGCCCTGGCTTGGCAAAGGCCGGCAGCTCCGCATGGATGGCCACGGCAGCGACATTCTTGAGCTGGGGATTCACCCCCGGCGGAATGGCGACGCCAAGCTGTCGCAGCATGGTCTGCAGGCTCTGGGTGGTGAAGGGTGTCTGGGTGGTCCGGTCACCCGTGCCATCCAGGCCCACGACCAGGCCGTAACCCAGCAGCGGGTTGCTGCGCACACCCTGGACCGAGGCCAGATCCTTGAGGCGTTCAGCCTGGGCCGAACCCACAGCCAGCATCAGCAGCAGTGCAAAACCTGTGACTCTGTGCATGGCACCCTCCGAAAATCGATCAACGTGGCTCAGAACGGCCACAACGGGGAATTGAAGAAGCGCGCCAGCCAGCCCATCGCGTTGGCCTGGGCCAGCGGCCCGCTGCCGTTGTAGGCGATCTGGGCGGACGCGATGCGGGTGGACAGCACCGTGTTGTCCGGCTGGATGTCCTCTGGCCGGACGATCCCGGTCAGGCGCAGCGATTCGCTGCCCTGGTTCAGATCCAGTTTTTTCTCTCCGGCCACGCGCAGGTAGCCATTGGGCAGACGCTCGATGACCAGAACGGTCAATTCGCCGGACAGGGAGTTGCTTTGTGAGGAATCGCCGGCACCGCCGAAACCGTGTGCACTGCCGATTTCCCCGTCGACATCGAACTTTCCGGTCAGGGCGCCGAGTGCCGGGACTTCCAGCGAATAATCCGTCTCTTTCGAGGTGCTCGTGCGGGCCGACTTCTGGGCCTGCGTGCTCTCTTCGAGGATCACCGTCAGGGCATCACCGACCCGGCTGGCCAGACGGTCCTCGAACCAGAGCAGCCCACCCGACTCCTGGAAGATGGCACCGTCGGGCACCGCTTTCTGATGCGCCGAATAATTCGGCTCAGGCAGCGGCTCGGTGATCACCGGGCCGCTGGCGCAGCCCCCGAACAGCGCTGAGGAAGAAATCAGAATAATGAGCCTGTTCATTGGCTTAGAGGTTGTTACTCACGTAACCCAGCATCTGATCCACGGTGGAGATGGCTTTCGAGTTCAGCTCGTAGGCGCGCTGGGTCTCGATCATGTTGACCAGTTCCTCCACCACGTTGACGTTGGAGGATTCCAGCGCGCCCTGATTCAGCCGGCCCAGACCGGCCAGGCCCGGAATCCCGGTCGTCGGCGGGCCGCTCGCTCCGGTTTCCACATACAGGTTCTCACCCACCGCCTGCAGGCCGGCCGGGTTGATGAAATCGGCGATCTGCAGGCTGCCGATCACCTGCGGTTCCGCTGTACCGGCCAGCTGCACGCTGACGGTGCCGTCGTTGCCGACGCTCAGCGACTGGGCGCCCGCCGGCACGGTGATGCCCGGCTGCAACTCGTATCCGGCGTCAGTCACCAGCTGTCCCTCGGCGCTGAGCTGAAAGGCCCCGTTGCGGCTGTAAGCCTGGGAGCCGTCCGGCAGCAGGATCTGGAAGAATCCACGGCCGTTGATCGCGATATCCAGCGGGTTTCCGGTCTGCAGCAGATTGCCCTGGACGAAGTTGCGCTCGGTGGCCGTCACCCGCACTCCGGTGCCCAGCTCCAGGCCCACAGCGGCCTGATTCTGCTGCGAGGTCTGCGCGCCGGCCTGGCGCACGTTCTGGTAAAGCAGATCCTCGAAGGCGGCCCGGCCTTTCTTGAAGCCCACCGTATTGGTGTTGGCCAGGTTGTTGGATATCACGGTCATCCGGGTCTGCTGGGCATCGAGCCCGGTCTTGGCAACCCATAGTGCTGAACTCATCTTTGCTCCTCCTGCCCGATTACTCGAGCCTCATCATCTGTGCGCTGCGCTGCGCGTTTTCATCCGCTGTCTGCATGGCCTTCACCTGCAGTTCGAAACGTCGCTGCGCCTCGATCATCTGCACCAGGCTTTCCGCCAGGTTCACGTTCGAGGACTCCAGCGCGCCGCTGAACAGCACATTGCCGGCGGCCGGCAGCACCTGTGCCTCTTCACCCGGTCGGAACAGTCCATCCGCACCACGGCTGAGCTGCGCGGCGTCAATCGCCGCCACGTTCAGCCGGTCCAGCACGACGATCTGGTTGGCCGCGCTGCCCTGGGGAATGATGGAAATCGTGCCGTCACCCCCGATCTCAAGCTTGGCGTACGGCGGCACCGCCACCGGACCACCCTCCCCCAGCACCGGCAGACCGCCGCTGGTGGTGAGCTGACCGACGCTGTTGATCGCCAGATCGCCGGCGCGCGTATAGGCGGTTTCGCCGTCCTGCCCGAGCACGGCCAGCCAGTGACCCTGAGTCAGGGCGATATCCAGTTCCCGGCCGGTCTGCATGACATGGCCGGTACTGGCATCGAAGCCGGCATCGCTGGCCAGGGCATGAGCGCGGGTGGCAAAACCCGGCCCCTTGATATCGCGGGTTTCGGCATCGGCCAGTGCGGCCTTGAAGCCGACCGTCGAGGCGTTCGCCACGTTGTGGCTGATCGCCGCCTGCTTGTCCCAGGCCTGGCTCGCCCCGCTCATTGCGACATACAGTGCCTTGTCCATGATCGACTACTCCTGCTCAGCGCGCCCTTAGCGGATGTTCAGCGCGGTCTGGGTGACCTGATCGAAGGTCGTGATCATCTGCGCGTTGGCCTGGAAGTTGCGCTGGGCGGCAATCATGTTGACCAGCTGTTCGGTGATATCCACGTTCGAGCCCTCCAGGGCGCCTGACTGAATCAGGCCGAGGCCGTTGTTCCCTGCCTGACCCAGCTGGGCGACGCCGGAATCGAAAGACTCACCCCAGGAGTTCTCGCCCAGCTGAGACAGCCCCTGCGGATTGGTGAACTTGGTCAGGGCCAGCTGCCCGAGTGCGTTGGTCTGGCCGTTGGTGAAGCGGGCCTGGATCACGCCGTCCTCGTTCACCTCGACCCCGACCAGACGACCGGTCGCATAACCGTCCTGGTTCAGGCTGTTGACCGAGAAGAAGTCGCCGTACTGGGTCGCGGGGGCAAAATTCAGCGTCAGCGCCAGATCATTGGCGCCGTTGCTGACCGGGACCGCAGGCAGGGTGATATCTCCCCCGGCCGGTGTGGTCAGGTTGCCATTGCCGTCGAATGTCAGGGTTCCCACGGCGCCGGCACCAACAGCATTGCCGTCCAGGGTCACATGCACGTCCCACTCACCGGGCGTGGCTGTCTTCACGTAATAGCTGGTCAAGGTGTGCGAAGCGCCGAGAGAGTCGAACACGGTCAGCGCGGTGGACTGGGTGAAGCTGGTGCCATCGGCGGGATCGAACGGAGCGGTCACCGGCGGAACGGCGTCAGCCGGCAGGTTCATCATCAGATCGATGCTGGTGGTGGCCCGGGGGGCGCTGTCTGCGGAAGCCAGCCGGATGTCGGTGAGCGAGGCGGTGTTGAAGCTGCCGGCGGCGTTGGGCGCGAAACCCTGCACCCGCAGTCCGGCCGTATTCACCAGATAACCGTCCCGATTCAGGCTGAAGGCGCCGTCGCGCGTATAACTCAGTGCGCCGCCCTGCGACAGGGTGAAAAAGCCATCACCGGACAGCGCCAGATCGAGACCGTTGTTGGTGAACTCGATATTGCCCTGATCGAACTGCTGCTGCACGTCGGTCAGGCGGGTGCCTGAACCGATGGTACTGACGGACAGGGCCACGCTGCTGCTGGCGACGATCTCGCTGAACAGGGCGCGGGACTCCTTGAAACCCACCGTGTTGGCGTTGGCGATGTTGTTCGCGGTCACGCTGAGGTCAGAGGTTGCGGCATTCAGGCCGCTCAGTGCTACTCGGAATGTCATGTCTTGCTCCTGTACCGAAAATCAGATCACTTCGTGGACTTCGCTGAGGCGCCGCTCGCCCAGTCCTGCCACGTTCAGGGTCGCGCCCTGCGCGCCACCCAGGGAAACGCCGATAATGCGGCCGGCCACCTGCACGGGAATCTCGGTCTGCTGACCATCCA
>JBFKIN010000118.1:0-7912 GCA_041632255.1 Oceanococcus sp.
ACGTGTTCGGGGCGATCCCGCTCTACGTCAGCCCGCACCCGGACCTGACCATGACCGAGGCGGTGTTCGAGTCGGTGTCCGGCCTGACCACGACCGGCGCCACCGTGATTACCGGCATCGACGAGTTGCCGCGCGGCATCCTCTATTACCGGCAGCAGCTGCAGTGGCTGGGCGGCATGGGCATCATCGTGCTGGCCGTGGCCGTGCTGCCGATGCTCGGGGTCGGCGGCATGCAGCTGTACCGGGCCGAGACGCCGGGGCCGGTGAAGGACAACAAGCTGACCCCGCGCATCACCGAGACCGCCAAGGCGCTGTGGTTCATCTATCTGGGCCTGACCATCGCCTGCGGCGTGGCTTACTGGATGGCGGGCATGAGCGTGTTCGATGCGGTTGGCCACGCCTTCTCCACCGTGGCGATCGGTGGCTTCTCCACCCATGACGCGAGCATGGCCTGGTTCGACTCGGCCATGATCGAGTCGATCGCCATCGTGTTCATGTTCCTGTCCGCACTGAATTTCGCCCTGCATTTCACCGCCTGGCGCAACACCAGCCTGATGGTCTACCTGCGCGACCCCGAGGCGCTGGGCATGATGGTGATCATCCTGATCCTGGTCGTGGTGGTCGGCGCCATGCTGTGGCTGACCGGCACCTATCTGGATCCGGAAGAGACCTTGCTCAAGGCCGTGTTCCAGGTGGTGTCGATCGGCACCACGACCGGATTCGCCTCCGCCGAATTTGCGGCCTGGCCCAGCTTCATTCCCGTGCTGCTGCTGTTCTCCAGTTTCGTCGGCGGTTGCGCCGGCTCCACGGCCGGGGGCATCAAGGTGATCCGAACGCTGCTGCTGGTGAAGCAGGGGCTGCGCGAGGTGGCCCGGCTGATCCACCCGGCAGCGGAAATTCCGGTCAAGCTGGGCCGACGCGCCGTGTCCAACCACGTGGTCGAGGCGGTCTGGGGTTTTTTCTCGGTCTATGTGGCCCTGTTCGCCCTCATGCTGTTGATCCTCATGGCCATGGGTCTGGATCAGGTCACCGCCTTCTCGGCCGTGGCGGCCTGTCTCAACAATCTGGGTCCGGGTCTGGGCGAGGTGGCGCAAAACTTCAGCAGCGTCCCGGACGGCGCAAAATGGGTGCTGGTGATGGCCATGCTGCTGGGGCGCCTGGAGATTTTCACCCTGCTGGTGCTGTTCACCCCGACCTTCTGGCGGCGCTGAGCCGTTCAGTCCGGCTGGCAGGGGCGGGGTCCCGGTAGGCTATCATTGCGCGTTTCCTGTCAGCTTCGTCATCAATGAGCGTCTTCACGCCCGTGTCCGAATCCGAGTTGCGCGCCTTTCTGGCGCAATACGATCAGGGTGAATTGCGGGACTACCGGGGCATCGAGGAGGGTATCGAGAACAGCAACTTCTTCGTCAGCACCACGGCTGGCGAATATGTGCTGACGCTGTTCGAGCGAACCCCCGCGCAGGATCTGCCGTACTTCCTCGGTGTGATGGAGCACCTGTCCGCCGCCGGCATCCCCAGCGCGAGGCCCATGCACGGACGCGATGGTGTGGTGCTGCGCCAGCTGAACGGTCGCGCGGCCGCGCTGGTGGAGCGCCTCGAGGGGCGTGGCGCCATGCAGCCGGATCCGGCGCAGTGCGCGGCCCTGGGCCAGACCCTGGCGCGCATGCATCAGGCCGGCGCTGACTTTGACGGCCACCGTCCGAACTGCCGTGGGCCGGCCTGGTGGCGGGGCTGCGCCGAAGCCCTCAAGGGCCATCTGTCGGAGGATCTGCAGCAGCTGCTCGATGAGGAAATCGCGCATCAGGCAGGCGTTGACGATTCCGCGCTGCCGGGCGGGGTGATCCACGCCGACCTGTTCCGCGACAACGCTCTGTTTGACGGTGAGCGGCTCAGCGGCCTGATCGACTTCTACTACGCCTGCAATGACAGCTGGCTTTACGACCTGGCGGTCTGTGTGAACGACTGGGTGATCAACCCGACCGGGGTGTTCGATGCCGCCGCCTACCGCGCCCTGCTGCAGGCCTACGCCGGAGAGCGCGCCTTCACCCCGGCGGAACAGGCCCTGTGGCCCGACAAGCTGCGCGCCGCCGCCCTGCGTTTCTGGGTGTCGCGCCTGTACGACTGGCATTTCCCGCGGCCGGGTGAGCTGACCTATCGCAAGGATCCCGTGGAGTTCGAGCGCATCCTGCGACACCACCGTGCGGCGGCGCCGGGCCTGGAGTACTGAGATGCTGCAACGGCTGGCGCTCGTCAACAGGATCCTGTTTCAGCTGGCCGCCGCCCTCACCGTGCTCATGGCGCTGCTCGGTTTCGCGATCGTGCTGGCGCGTTACGGCTTTTCCTTCGGATCCATCGCGGCGCAGGAGCTGGTGACCTACGCCCACGCCTTCGTACTGCTGGCGGCGGCTGCGGCCACCCTGGCCGACGACGGCCATGTGCGGGTGGATATCTTCTACAGCCGCTGGCCGGCGTCCCGCCGCGCCCTGGTCAACCTGCTGGGCAGCCTGCTGCTGCTCTGGCCGTTGATGGGATTCGTGCTCTGGTCGAGCTGGGGTTATGTCGGAAACGCCTGGATCCGGCGTGAGGCTTCCGCCGAGCCCGGCGGCCTGCCCTGGGTCTATCTGCTGAAAAGCCTGATGGTCCTGTTTGCGGCACAGATGATCCTGCAGGGGATGATTCAGGTACAGCAGGCCTGGCGTGACTGGCGCGGGCAGGGGGCGGCATGATCGCGCTGCTGATGTTCCTGGCGGTCTGCGCGGTGCTGCTGCTCGGCTACCCGGTGGCCCTGACGCTGGGCGGAGTGGCCCTGTGGTTTGCCCTGGGCGGCATCGTCGCGGGAGTGATCAGCCCGGCCGAACTGCTGGCCATGCCCAGCCGGCTCTACGGCATCATGATCAACGAAACGCTGATCGCCGTGCCGCTGTTCGTGCTGATGGGGGTGGTGATGGAGAAAGCCCGTCTGGCCGAGGATCTGCTGGAAGCCATGGCCGCCGCCTTCGGCCGGGTGCGCGGCGGCCTGGGGGTTTCCGTGGTGCTGGTCGGCGCGCTGCTCGCGGCTTCCACCGGCATTGTCGGCGCCACTGTCGTCACCATGGGTCTGCTGTCGCTGCCGACCATGCTCAAGCGCGGCTGCTCTCCGGCGGTGGCGAGCGGCACGATCGCGGCGGCCGGCACCCTGGGCCAGATCATCCCGCCTTCCATCGTGCTGGTGCTGCTGGGTGATGTGCTGTCTTCGGCCTACCAGCAGGCCCAGCTGGCCCAGGGCATATTCAGCACCGACACGGTGTCCGTGGGCGATCTTTTTGTCGGCGCGCTGATTCCCGGCCTGCTGCTGGTGGCGGCTTACATCCTCTACCTGCTGGTGCTGGCCTGGAGTCGTCCGCACTTGCTGCCCCAGCCGGGACTTGAGCAGCGTCAGGCCGATGCGGAGGGACTGGCCCGCCGGCTGGTTTTTGGCCTGGCGCCGCCGCTGCTGCTGATCGTCGCGGTGCTCGGTTCCATCATGCTCGGTTACGCGACTCCCACCGAGGCGGCTGCGGTGGGCGCCTGCGGCGCCATGCTGCTGGCCGCGCTGCGCGGCAATCTGGGCTGGCGCCAGATCAGCGAAGCGGGCCAGCAGACCGCGCGGATCACCGCCATGGTCTTTCTGATCCTGATCGGCGCGTCGGTGTTCTCCATGGTGTTCAATGCCTACGAGGGCGATGAACTGGTGCACCGCTGGCTAACCGCCCTGCCGGGTGGCGCGACGGGCGCGATGATCTGCGTGATGCTGCTGATGTTCCTGCTGGGCTTCATTCTCGACTTCATCGAAATCACTTTCGTCGTCGTGCCGATCGTGGGGCCGGTGTTGCTGCAGCTGGGCCTGGACCCGGTCTGGCTCGGTGTCATGCTGGCCCTGAACCTGCAGACCTCCTTTCTCACTCCGCCCTTCGGTTTCGCCCTGTTCTACCTGCGCGGGGTGGCGCCGCCCCAGGTCAGCACCCCGGACATCTACCGGGGCGTGGTGCCCTTCATCGGCATCCAGCTGCTGATGCTGCTGCTGCTCGCGCTCTGGCCGGCACTGGCCACCTGGCTGCCGGATCGCGTCTACGGATGAGCGCGAGTGACTGGCTGGCCCTGACGCTGGCCTGCGCGGCCGGGGCGGTCTCGCCCGGGCCCAGCCTCGCCCTGGTGCTCCGGCACGCCGTGATCTCGCTGCGTCAGGGGGTGCTCTGCGCCGTCGCGCATGCGTTGGGTGTCGGCGTCTACGCGGGTCTGGCCGTTTCCGGTCTGGCCCTGCTGTTGCAATCCGGCGGTCTGGCCGTGCTGGTCTCCGTGTTCGGGATCGGCTGGCTGTGCTGGCTGGCGTGGCAGTTCTGGCATGGCGCATCGGACTGGCAACAGACGGAAGGCCACACCGGTCCGGCTCTGCGGGACGGTCTGCTGATGGGACTGGTCAACCCCAAGGTTGCGCTTTTCTTCCTGGCCATCTTCAGCGCCGTGCTGCCCGCCTCGGCAAGCACAGGCGAGCAGGCCGCCGCGGTGGCGCTGGCGATACTGATCGATGGCGCCTGGTATGTGCTGGCCAGCGTGCTGATCCAGGGACGAGGTACGCTGGCCTGGCTGCGGCAGCGAAGTCGCTTGATCAATCGGCTCAGTGCCCTCATTTTTGTTGGCCTGGCCATCGGTCTGATGGGAGGCCTGCTGACATGAGCGATGAGAGCGCGATCCAGGGGTTGCATGCGCTGGTCGAGGGCCGTGTGCAGGGTGTCGGTTTTCGCGCCAGCACGGCGCATGCCGCGCGCCGACTGGGGCTGGGCGGATGGGTGCGCAACCTGCCCGATGGGCGAGTGGAGCTGAAAGCCTGGGGGGCGGCACCGGCGCTTTCCCGCTTCAGGGACTGGCTGCAGCAGGGACCGCCGCTGGCAAGGGTGGAAACGCTGCAGCTCGAGGACGCCGAGCCGGAGACCGGCCGCGAGTTCCAGGTCCGTCGATGAGGCGGCCCGGGTCTGTGCCCTGAGCCGGGCAGCGCCTTCAGGCCGACCCGCCGGGGTGCGCGGGCCCTGCCTCAGGCGCGGGGCGGCACGTTCAGCAGGGTGAGGAATTCGCTGCGGGTCCGTGAATCACTGCGGAAATCGCCGAGCATCATGGAAGTGATCATCGATGAATTCTGCTTTTCAACCCCGCGCATCATCATGCACAGATGCTTCGATTCCACGACGACGCCGACCCCTTTGGCGCCGGTGACCTTCTCCACCGCCAGGGCGATTTCGCGGGTCAGGCTTTCCTGGATCTGCAGGCGGCGCGCATACATGTCGACGATGCGCGGAATTTTTGACAGGCCGATCACCTTGCCGGCGGGCAGATAGGCCACGTGGCAACGCCCGATGAAGGGCAGCATGTGGTGCTCGCACAGGGAGAACAGCTCGATGTCCCGGACGATGACCATCTCGTCCATCTCGGATTCGAAAATGGCATCATTGACGATCCCGTCCAGGGTCTGGCTATAGCCGCTGGTGAGAAATCGCATGGCGGCGGCCGCGCGCTTGGGCGTGTCCAGCAGGCCCTCGCGCTGCGGGTCCTCGCCGATGGCTTTCAGAATGTCCAGGAACTGCGTTTCCACGTGAGCACGAACCGATCGAAGAGTGTCAATGGATGAATTATGACATGTCCTGGGGGGGCAGCCAGGTTGTTCAACTGCCCCTGGAGCTGATCCGGCCAGGCCGTGCCCAGATGCGCCGCATCTTCGATCCCGAGGCCCTGGACGGACTGGCCGAATCCATCCGTTCGGCCGGCCTGATCCAGCCCATCGTGGTGCGCAGCATGGGCGAGGAATATGAGCTGCTGGCCGGCGAGCGGCGTTGGCGGGCCGCGCAGCGCGCCGGTCTGCACGAGATCCCGGCGATCATCCGGGATGACATTGACGATCAGGAGGCGGTGGTGCTCGGCCTGATCGAGAACCTGCAGCGTGAATCCCTGACCCCGATGGAAACCGCTTTCGGCCTCAAGGAACTCTCCGGTCGTCTGCAACTGACCCATGCCGCAGCGGCTGACCGCATCGGCAAGTCCCGGGTCTACGTGACCAATTTCCTCCGCCTCCTGAATCTGTGCGAATCGGTGCAGGAACAGGTCAATGCGGGCGAGCTGTCCATGGGCCATGCGCGTGCGCTGGCCACTTTGCCGGCCGCCGAGCAGGCGCGTTGGGCCGGGCAGTGCATCGCGCGGCAATGGTCGGTGCGGGCGCTGGAGGCCCGGTTGCGCCAGCGCGAGCAACCGCCACGGCATGCCGGCGACGAGGCGGAGTGGGCGCGTCTGGGCCGGCGATTGACCGAGTTGCTGGGCAACCGCGTGGAATTGCACGGTGACAGTCAGGGGCGCGGTGAGTTGACGATCCGCTTCCATTCCTTCGCGGAACTCGATGGCCTGCTTGACCGGCTGGGCTATGAGGGTGAAGATTTCTGACCCGACCGGCTGATTTCGCGGCGCGCATGTAATAGTCTTGGCAGTCTGACGCCGTAACTGTCAGTTGGACATCGAATAAGAGGAGACCTTCCCATGACCGGATCCCGAAAAGGGCTGGCGATCGCAGCAATCATCACCCTGGGCGCTGGCCTGTCCCTGCAGGCCCAGGCCAAGGTGTCGGCCGAAGAGGCAGATCGCCTGGGCAAGGACCTGACTCCGCTGGGCGGCGAAAAGGCCGGTAACGCGGACGGCTCGATCCCGGAATGGACGGGCGGCCTGGACATCGAGGTGAAACTCGACGGCACGCAGCGGCACCCGGAGACCTACAAGGACCACGGGATGATGGAGGAGCCGCTCTACGTCATCACCGCGCAGAACATGTCGAAATACGACAAGCTGCTGACGGAAGGTCACAAGGCCCTGTTCAAGAAGTATCCCGATACTTTCAAAATGCCGGTCTACCGATCGGTGCGGACGACGCTGGCGCCGGACATTGTCTATGAGCGCACCAAGCGCAACGCGCTCCAGGCCGAGCTGGCGAACGAGGGCGAGAGCTTGGTCAACGCCATCACCGGCATTCCCTTCCCGATTCCCAAATCGGGCAAGGAAATCATGTGGAACCACAAGACGCGCTACCGCGGTGTGGGTGTGACCCGCTACAACACCCAGCTGGCGGTCCAGACCAACGGCAGCTTCGTGCCTTACAAGCTGCGCGAGGATGTGATGTTCGCCTACGGCCAGCACGATGCGGAGCCGGACGACCTGCAGAACGTCATCATCTACTTCCTGCAGGTCACCCTGGCGCCGCCGCGTCAGGCCGGTCAGGTGCTGCTGGTGCACGAAACCATGGACCAGATCAAGGAGCCGCGCCGCGCCTGGCTGTACAACCCCGGCCAGCGTCGCACCCGCCGTGCGCCCAATGTCGCCTATGACAATCCGGGCACCGGTGCCGACGGTCTGCGGACCAATGACCAGCTCGACATGTTCAATGGCGCTACCGATCGCTACACCTGGAAGATCGTCGGCAAGCGCGAGATGATCATTCCCTACAACGCCCTCAAGCTGGCCGACAACCGCCTGAGCTACGAGGACATGACCATGGTCGGCCACCTCAATCCTGACAACCTGCGCTACGAGAAGCACCGCGTCTGGGTGGTGGATTCCGTGGTCAAGCCGGAGACCAGCCACCTGTACAAGCGCCGCACATTTTATGTGGACGAGGACAGCTGGACGGCCACCGTGGCCGACATCTACGACAACCGCGATCAGCTCTGGCGGGTGCAGGAATACCATCCCGTGCCGATCCCCTGGACCAAGTCCATCGGCCCCGCGGCCGGTACCGTGCATGACCTGCAGTCCGGTCGTTACCTCGTGATGGAGTGCAGCAACGAGGAGCCGCAGCCCGAATTCAACAGGGATTTCGAACTGGAGCATTTCCGCACCTCGAACATGAAGCGGGTGGCCACGACCC